>NZ_JBBKBU010000003.1:0-131506 GCF_037892835.1 Peptoniphilus sp. HCN-40583 | reverse complement strand
AGACTATGGCATGCTTCCCCCGGGGGATGTGCGGAACTGTTTGGTGGCTCTCGCCAATGCGGAGCCTTCGCTGAAAAACCTCCTGCAGTACCGCTTTAAAGATGGGAATTTAAAAGACCAGAACATGGGCAATTTAATTATTACGGCCCTGACAGATATTCACGGCGGCTTCGCCGAAGGAGTGAAAGAAGCGGCGGAGGTACTCAAGATCACCGGGCGGGTCCTTCCCGTGACGGAAGAATCCATCGCCCTCATCGGCCATTACGCCGACGGGGCGAGCATTCGCGGCGAATCCGCCATTCCCCGCTACGCCTACGAAAATGACGCGGCCATTACGTCCATCGAGCTGGATCCCGAGGCGCCGAAGGCCAACGGCGATTGCATCGATGAAATTTTCGCGGCGGATCTTTTGGTGATCGGGCCCGGGAGTTTGTATACCTCCCTGATCCCCAATCTC
This sequence comes from Peptoniphilus sp. HCN-40583, assembly GCF_037892835.1. NCBI lineage: Bacteria > Bacillati > Bacillota > Tissierellia > Tissierellales > Peptoniphilaceae > Peptoniphilus > Peptoniphilus sp. HCN-40583. The sequence continues at coordinate 131,049 of NZ_JBBKBU010000003.1, read as the reverse complement.
CTCGTGCCCGAGGTGGCCCGTGCATTAAACGAAGCCCGCGCCCCCTTGGTCTATGTGGCCAATATAATGGAGCAGCGCGGCGAAACCGAGGGGATGAGTTTAAGCGATCACTTAGAGGCATTAAAAGCCCACGGCCTTACGAGACCGGTGAAGTGCATCCTTGCAAACGATGCAAAAACGGATCCGATTCTTCTGGAAAAGTACGCCCGAGAAGAAGGGGTGCGGCCCATTTATTTAGCGGCCGAGGAGCGAAAGGACCTGTCGAAAAAAGGCGTAGATGTGGAGGAAGGCGCCTTTATGGCCACAGGGGGCGAGCTCATTCGCCACGACGGCCTTCGTGTGGCTCAACGACTTTTAAGCTTATGTGACCGTTATGGGGAAATCCATTGCAAGGGATGAAAAACTGCTCTATAATAGAGAGGTAGTAGAATCGAGGAGACTGTGAGTTTTTCTAAAGATGTAAAAAATGAATTGGCCCGCGTGCCCATGGAGGACATGGCGATTCTTCACGCGGAGCTTGCGGCTTACGTGCGCACCTGCGGCGTGATCCGCCTGAGGGAAGGCCTTAGAATAGACCTTTCCTTCCACACGGAGAACGCCTCCGTGGCGCGGCGCATCCTTTCCGCCATCAAACGCCTCTTCGGCAGCGATGTGGAAGTGGCGGCGACGCAAAATATGTATTTGAAGAAAAACAAGCAGTATCGCATTCGCATGACCGACGAAGGATCGGTTCGCTCTCTTCTGATGGATAGCGATTTCCTTCGTCCCGACAATGTATTTCAAATGCACTATGCCGTGGATCCGGCCCTGTTAAGAGATGCGGCGTCGATCCGCGCCTACATCCGCGCCTCCTTTTTAGGGGCGGGGTCCGTGACCAGTCCGTCGAAGGGCTATCATCTGGAGATGATTTCTCACGACAAGGTCCACGGCGAAGACATAAGAAAATGGCTTTCGCGGGCGGGCTTTTCGGCCAAGGGCATTTACAGAAAAGACGATTACATCCTGTACTTAAAAGAGGCGGAAAAAATTTCCGATTTCCTGGCATTTATGGGGGCGAGTCGCTCCGTCCTGGAATTTGAATCCACCCGGGTGGTTAAAGACGTCAGGAACAATGTGAACCGCCTGGTAAATTGCGAAACGGCCAATTTGTCCAAGACGGTGAACGCCGCGGCGAGACAGATGAGAGACATCGATTGGATCCGAAAGACCGTGGGCCTTTCGTCTTTAGGCGAAGAGCTCATGCCCGTGGCCCTCTGTCGCATGAATCATCCCGAGGCCAGTTTAACGGAGATTGGCGAAATGATGGTGCCGAAAATGTCGAAAAGCGGCGTGAACCATCGCATGAAAAAAATACACGAGCTGGCGGAAAAGCTGAGAGGAGTTTAAATTGAAAGAGTCTAAGGTTATACTTAAAAACAAAGAGGGTCTGCACGCCAGACCGGCGGCCATGTTTGTTCGGGTGGCCAATCAGTACGAATCGGATATTACGATTGTTCGCGACGGCGAAGAGGTCAACGGCAAAAGCATTATCGGCATTATGAGTTTGGGTATTTTTTCGGGTCAAGAGATTATCCTGCGGGCCGAAGGCAAAGACGAGGACGAGGCCATCGAGGGCATGGTTGAATTTGTAGAAAAACAATTAGATTAAAAGAGCTGGCCTTTTCGACAGCTCTTTTTTTATTTAGAGAGGACGACTATGGGATCTTTCGTACATTTGCATTTGCACTCGGAGTATTCACTTTTAGACGGCTTTACGAAAATCGCCGATCTCCCCGAGCGGGTGAAGGCCATGGGCATGGATGCCGTGGCCCTGACGGATCACGGAAATATGTACGGCATGGTGGCTTTTTACAAGGCGGCGAAGGCGGCGGGGATCAAGCCTATTTTGGGCTGCGAAGTCTATGTCACGAAACAGGATAAATCGGTGACGGAGAAGAGCAATCGGCGCTATCACCTGATTCTTCTCGCGGAAAATCAGCGAGGCTGGGAAAATTTAATGGCCATCGTCTCCACCGGCTATGTGGAGGGCTTTTACTACAAGCCTCGGGTGGATATGGAGGATTTAAGAAAGCACAGCGAAGGGATCATCGCCACCTCCGCCTGCTTAGGCGGTGAGGTGCAACAGGCCCTTCTTCAAAACGACGAGACAGGGGCCAAGGAGGCGGCCCTGCGTTACCGGGAAATTTTCGGCGAAGACAATTTCTTTTTGGAGCTTCAGGACCACGGCATGCGGGAGCAGAAAGAGGTGAACCGCAAGCTTTTGCGTCTTTCTAAAGAGACGGGGATCGGCCTTGTCGCCACCAACGACTGCCACTACTTAAATAAAGAAGATGCCGACGCCCACGACGCCCTCTTGTGCATTCAAACGGCATCGATTTTAGACGAAGAGCAGCGCATGCGCTTCCCCTCCGACGAATTTTATGTGAAGAGCCCGGAGGAAATGGCGGAACTTTTCCCCTACGCCCCCGAAGCCTTGGAGAACACGGTGAAAATCGCCGCCCGCTGTGATGTGGAGCTGGAGTTTCACCACCTGCACCTGCCCCATTTTGAACTGCCCGAGGGCTACACCAACGAAGGCTATTTGCGGGAGCTGGTGGAAGAGGGACTCGTGAAGCGCTACGGCGAAGTGAATGAGGCCGTGCGCAGTCGGGTAGAATTTGAATTGAACACGATTTTTTCCATGGGCTATACGGATTACTTCCTCATCGTGTGGGACTTCATCGCCTTTGCCCGGGCATCGGGCATCGAAGTGGGCCCTGGCCGCGGCTCTGCGGCGGGGAGCGTGGTGTCTTACGCCTTGGGAATCATCGACGTGGATCCCTTGAAATTCGGTTTGCTCTTCGAGCGATTCTTAAATCCCGAGCGGGTGAGCATGCCGGATATCGACGTGGACTTTTGCTACGAACGCCGAGAAGAAGTCATCGACTACGTCATCGACAAATACGGCGAAGACCACGTGGCGCAAATCGTCACCTTCGGTACATTAGGCGCCCGCGCCGCCATTCGCGACGTGGGCCGGGTCATGGACCTGCCCTACGGCCGGGTGGACTTTGTGGCGAAGCAGGTGCCCAATGAATTAAACATTACCCTGAATCGGGCCTTGGAGATTTCGCCTTCTTTGAAAAAAGCCTACGACGAAGAAGAAGACGTGCATCGGCTCTTGGATTTGGCCCGCCGACTGGAAGGGGTGCCTCGCCACACCTCTACCCACGCCGCCGGCGTCGTCATCAGTCAAAATCCCATGACCGACTACGTGCCTCTGACGCGAAACGGCGAGATTATCTCCACCCAATTTAATATGATCGAGTTGGAAGAGCTCGGGCTGTTGAAAATGGACTTTTTGGGCCTAAGAACCCTGACGGTGATTCGCGACGCCCTGGCCTTTATCGAGCGGGACTACGGCAAAAGGATCGACTTCGATACCATGGACTACGACGATCCCGAAGTGTTGAAGCTCTTTCAGCGGGCGGAAACCCTGGGCGTGTTTCAATTTGAAAGCGGCGGGATGCGGGCCTTTTTAAAAGACTTAAAGCCCACGAAATTTGCCGACCTCGCCGCAGCCAACGCCCTCTTCCGGCCGGGGCCCATGAATCAGATTCCGAAATTTGTGGAATCGAAACACGATCCCTCGAAGATCTCCTATCCCCACGAGGCGGTGAAGGATATTTTGGAAGAAACCTACGGCTGCATCGTCTATCAGGAACAGGTTATGGAAATCGTGCGCCGGGTCGGCGGCTACTCTTTGGGCCGCGCCGATTTGGTGCGGAGGGCCATGAGCAAAAAGAAAATGGCCGTGATGGAACAGGAGCGGCAAAACTTTATTTACGGCAGCTTAACCGACGCTGGGGAAGTGGACGTGGCAGGCGCCCTGAGAAACGGCGTGGACGAGGCCAGTGCTGACAAGATTTACGACCTCATGATTGACTTTGCCAACTACGCCTTCAACAAATCCCACTCCGTGGCCTACGCCGTGGTGGCCTACCGCACGGCCTGGCTGAAGCGCTACTACCCGGCGCAATTTATGGCGGCGCAAATCACCTCCTTTATGTCCAATACCGATCACATGCGCATGTACATCGAGGAAGTGAAGCGACTGAACATTCCCCTCTTGCCGCCGGATGTAAACAAGAGCTTTTTGAAATTCAATGTGGAAGACGGGGCCATTCGCTTCGGCTTGAAGGGCATTCGCAATGTGGGGGCCAATTTCGTCCGCGCCATTGAGGACGCTAGGTGCGAAGGGCCCTTTGCCTCCATGACGGAATTTATTCGCCGAGTGGATAAAGCGGCCCCCGGCGCCATGAATAAGCGCAGCATGGAATCTTTGATTAAGGCCGGCGCCTTCGACAGCTTGGGAGGAAACAGGCCCCAGTATCTGGCCGTTTACGACAAGCTCATGGATCAGATTCAGGGAGAAAATAAGCGGAACATTCCCGGCCAGGTCAGCTTGTTTCAACAGACGGAAAGCGCCGCAGGCGACGTGCTTCCGAAGCTGAAGGACTACGACCAAAAACAGAAGCTGGAATACGAGCGGGACGTGCTGGGTATTTACGTCTCAGGCCATCCCCTGGAGTCTTACAGCGAAAGCTTAAAGCAACAAACAAATTCAAACACGGCGGATATAAAAGAGGCCCTGGAAACCGCCGATGTCTTGTTTAATCGCACCTTAGGCGGCATGTTGAGAGAGACAAGAACCTTGGTGACGAAGAAAAATAAAATGATGGCCTTCGGCATTTTGGAAGACCTTTACGGCACCATTGAGCTCGTGGTCTTTCCCCAAGTCTATGCTTCTCTGCCCCCGGGCTTTTTTGAAGAGGGCAAGCTTATTACCGTCACCGGCCGCATTGAAGGAAGCGAAGTGGAAGAAGGCAAGGTCTTGGTGGAATCCATTCGTCCCTTGGAAGAGGCGGCGCAGAAGGTGTTTATTCGCCTGAAAAATCGCGACCTTCAAGAGGAGATTGAAGGGGTGTTGGAAAAGCACAGCGGCGCCCTGGATGTGATTTTATATTTCACCGAGGAGCAAAAAGCTCTGGGTCTTCCGAAGCGCTTGGCGGTCAACTACGACGACGAATTGATTCGGGATCTGAGTGTGTACGTGGATCCCGCGGAAGATATTATCAGAAAGTGAGGCGACTATGGCCATAGGCATATTAACCAGCGGCGGCGACGCCCCTGGCATGAACGCAGCCATACGGGCGCTGGTGCGCTCGGCGGTGTACGAAAACATCGAGGTGCTGGGGATTCGAAACGGCTACACCGGCATTTTTAACGAAGACGCCATGTATATGGACCTGTCTTCCGTGGCGGATATTATTCACAAAGGCGGCACCATTTTAGGCACGAGCCGCTCGGAAAAAATGCGTACGGAAGAAGGGCTTCTTGAAGCGAAAAAGCATCTGGAGGCCATGGCCATCGAGCACTTGGTGGTCATCGGCGGCGACGGCTCCATGCGCGGGGCCCTGTCCCTGTCGAAACTGGGTCAATCGGTGATTACCATTCCCGCCACCATCGACAACGACCTGGGCTACCAACACGGAAGCATCGGCTTTTACACGGCCATCGAGACCATTTTAGATGCCATCGGAAAGATCCGCGACACATCAAGCGCCCACAAGCGGGCCAATATTGTGGAAGTCATGGGCAGACACTGCGGCGACCTGGCCCTTTATGCGGGCATCGCCGGCGGGGCGGAGAGCGTGATTTTGCCCGAGGTGGATTTCGACTTCGAGGCCGTGAAGAAAAAAATGCTCGCCGGAAAACTTCGCGGCAAGCGCCACCACATTATTCTTCTCACGGAAGACAAGCTTTCTTCCTACGCCCTGGCCAGGGATTTGGAAGAGGCCACGGGCATCGAGACACGGGTCACGGTGCTGGGCTATGTGCAGCGAGGCGGCATCCCCACCGGCGCCGACCGCATCAACGCCTCTCGCTTAGGGGCGGAAGCGGTGAACTACTGCCGAGGCGGGAAAAAATCCCTGGCCCTCGGGATGATACAAGGCAAGCTTCAGGCCATGGATTTGGAAGAAGCACTGGCCGTGGAAAAAACCTTTGACAAAGACATGTACCACTTACTGGATAAAATTTCGATTTAGGAGAGACGATGAAAAAAACAAAAATCGTAGCGACCATCGGCCCGGCGTCTTGGGACGAGGACACCTTGCGGGCCCTTTTCACCGAAGGCGTCAATGTGTGTCGCTTAAATTTTTCCCACGGCGACCATAAGAGCCACAAAGAGACCATGGATAGGATCAAAAAAGTGCGGCGGGAAATGGATCTGCCCATCGCCCTCATGTTGGACACGAAGGGGCCGGAGATTCGCACCGCCACCTTTAAAGGCGGGGAAGCGGTCCTCGAAGAAGGGGGCGCCTTCGCCCTTTATGCCGAGGAGAGAGAAGGCGACGCATTCGGTGTAACCATCACCTACGCCGACCTCTACAAAGACGTTTTACCGGGGCAGGTGATCTTGCTTGACGACGGGCTCATGGCCCTTGAGGTGGCAAGCATCGAAAACAGGACCATTTACACGAAGGTCTTAAACGGCGGCGTGATTAAAGACCACAAGGGCATCAACGTGCCCGGGGCGTCCATTCAGCTGCCGGCCCTCACGGAAAAAGACGTGGAAGACATTCGCTTCGGCATCGACGAAGGGGTGGACTTTATCGCCGCTTCCTTTATTCGAAAAAAAGACGACCTCATCGCCATTCGCAATGTTTTGGAAAGCCACGGCGGCGAGGGAATCAAGGTCATTGCGAAAATCGAAAACAAAGAAGGCATCGACAACATGGATGAAATCGCCGCCTTTGCCGACGGCATCATGGTGGCGCGAGGGGACATGGGCGTTGAAATCGAAACGGAGCGAGTGCCCCTGGTGCAAAAGCAATTAATCGATCGGGCCATCGACGAGGGAATCCCCGTCATCACCGCCACGCAAATGCTGGATTCCATGATTCGAAATCCCCGGCCCACTCGGGCGGAAGTGGGGGATGTGGCCAATGCCATTATCGACGGCACCAGCGCCGTCATGCTTTCGGGTGAAACCGCCGGAGGCAAATACCCGGTGGAAGCGGTGAAGACCATGGCCAAGGTCTGCGCCTTTACCGAAGCCGCTCTGGACTACGAACATATTTTGAAAAAGAGCGACCAGTTTAAGCGAAACACCACCAATGTCATCGTGCGCCACGCCGTGGAAATGGCGGAGGAGCTTTCCGCCGATGCCATCGTCATCGCCACGGCCACAGGCTACAGCTCGAGAAATCTGGCGAAGTTCCGCCCGAAATCCGATGTCTTTGCCGTTACCGAAGACGACGCCGTGCTGCGGCAAATGAGCCTTCAGTGGGGCGTGACAGGCGTGAAGGGAAAGACCAATCAAAGGCAAATTTTTGAGGAGACGGCGAAAATCGTGAAGCGGGCCGGCTTTATTAAAGAGGGGGATTTAATCGTCATGGTGGCGGGAATTCCCCAAGGGGTGGCCGGCAGCACCAATGTGGTGAAGGTCCATCAAGTGGCATCCACCCTGCACAAAGGCGTGGGCATTGTCATGGGCAAAAAGACCGCCCGCGCCCGCATCGTCTCCGAAGACGGCACTTATATGCGGGATTTTACCGACGGCGACATTATCGTGGCGAAGGGCTATGAAAAATCGCTGGCGCCTTATTTGGCTCGGGCCGGCGGCTTTATCTCCGAAGAAGAAGGCCTTACGTCCCCTTCGGCCATTGCCGGCTTGTCCTTGGGCAAATGCACCATTGTGGGCTGTAAGGGCATTACCGACGGCTTGAAATCCGGTGAGGTTATTACCATGAACGCCGACACCGGGGAAGTCTTCTTGGGAAGCGTGCGCACGAAGTAGCCTTGCACGATGGGTGTGAAATGTTTATAATTGTTTCGTAAGTAGAGTAGACAAAAGGCGTTAAGTGTTGAGAGATGGGAAGTTGCTCTCAAACGAAGAGTGAAGAGGCTCGCTATCTTTTGTCGCATCCGCTGCTGTCCTCTTAAGCAGCTTAAGGAGGAAAAATGAAACAATTGAATACGAAGAAACTTGCCTTTTTGGCCTTGATGGTGGCGATGCAAATCGTCTTTACCCGAACCTTGGGAATCGATCTCGGCAGTGTGCAGAGAATCAGCTTCTCATTTATTCCCGTCACCTTGGCATCGGCGGTGGCAGGGCCCATCCCCTCGGGGATTGCGGCGGCTGTGGCCGACATCATTGGGTTTTTCACCAAACCCACGGGACCTTACTTTCCGGGATTCACCTTTAATGCCTTTTTAGGCGCCGTGATCTACGGCTATTTCTTCTACAAGAAAGAGCTGACGCTAAAGCGCATCATCCTGGCCAATGTGGTAGCCACCTTGGTGGTGAATGTTTGCTTAGGTACCGTGTGGGTGCACATGCTTACGGGCAGTCCCTACGGCCCCTTATTTACAGCCAAACTTCCTTTCCAAGGCTTGATGCTCGTCATTAAAATCGTCGTACAGGCCCTGATTTTGAAGCGCCTCACCGACGAAGCCGCGCGGCTGTTTCGATAAACAAGCGCCTCGCTACGGTAAAAACCGTGGCCGGGCGTTTTTTTATTGCAAATATGGTAAAATAATGGACGTTAGTCATTCTTCCGGTACTGCCGGCGAAAAGAAACAGGAGTAAAAGCAGTATGTCCAATGTCGCAATCGCATTTTTAAGTTCCGCCTTGGCGGGCCTCGCCACCATGCTCGGGGCGGTGATCGTCTTTTTGTCGAAGTCGGACAATAAAAAATTTCTCTCCTCCGCCTTGGGCTTTTCCGCCGGCGTCATGATTTATATTTCTTTTATGGAAATGATGCCCATGGCACAGGAAAATTTTCTGAAGACCATGGCCGACAAGCAGTCGCAGTGGATGATGTTGGCATCCTTTTTCGGCGCCATGGCCGTCTTCGGCCTTATTTCCCATTTGGTGCCGGAAGCCGACGCGCCCCACGACATTAAAACCGAACACGAGCTGGAAGAGAAGAGCAAAGAGCTGGCCCTGGAAGTAGTGGGACTGAAAAGCGCCATCGCCATCGGTGTCCATAACTTTCCCGAGGGAATGGTTACCTTCATGACCGGACTTATGGATCCCGCCATGGGCCTGTCCATCGCCGTGGCCATTGCCATGCACAACATCCCTGAAGGCATCGGCGTGGCGGCGCCTATTTACTTTGCCACGGGGGATAAGAAGCGGGCCTTGTGGCTCACCTTTTTAAGCGGCGTCTCCGAGCCTGTCGGCGCCATGTTGGCCTACCTTTTGCTGCGCCCCTTCCTTACGCCCTCCCTCTTCGGCGTGGTCTTCGGCGCCATCTCCGGCATCATGGTTTTAATTTCCTTCGACGAGCTTTTGCCCGCCTCCCGCGCTTACGGCGAAACCCACTTGTCTTTGTTGGGTCTGATCTTCGGCATGATGGTTATGGGGGCCAGTCTGGTTATTTTATAAAAAGAATTTGATTATTTCCTTGACATTTCTTTTATCTTTGTTATACTCATAGTCAACAATCGAATCCACATGATAGAGGCGCATTTCACATCAGTAGCGATTATCTCCGGTCAATGGATAATCGTGAAAGGGTGACGTGCCGAGGGTTGGGTGCTTGTGTCCACAAGTATCTTTCACCGGGACGTAGGAGAATATCCTGCGTACTGTCGTTCTACGGAACGGAGAGCTATCGTGCCTTTTGCGTTTCTTTTCGTATAACCAAGAGTCATGATAGTATCATGGCTCTTTTTTTCGATTGAAAACGCAGAAAGGAAGATTTACATGACAAACCAACGCAATCTTATTATCGCCTTAATTTTAGGCATTATCGCCATCGGGGCGAGCTTTGCCGTCGCCGCATCAGGGGCGAGTACCGAGGCCACGGCCTGGTCCCTCTTGCCGCCTATTGTGGCCATTACCTTAGCCCTTATTACCAAAGAAGTTTTCCCCTCCCTCTTCACCGGGATTTTCGTCGGCGCGATCTTGGCCAGCGGCGGTTCCTTTACCACCACCATGGACCACGTCATTAACGAAGGGTTAATCGGCGCCGTATCCGGTACGGCAGGGATTTTCCTCTTCCTCGTCCTCTTGGGGATGCTCGTCGCCCTCATCAATCGCAGCGGCGGCACCAAGGCCTTCGGCGAATGGGCGGCACAACACATTACCTCCAGACGGGGCGCGCAAACGGCGGCCTTCTTCCTGGGCATTTTAATCTTCATCGACGACTACTTTAACTGCCTTACCGTAGGCAGCGTCATGCGACCGGTCACCGACCGCTTCAAGATCTCCCACGCCAAGCTTTCCTACATCATCGACGCCACGGCGGCACCGATTTGTATGATCGCCCCCATTTCCTCTTGGGCGGCGGCCGTATCCGGCTATGCGGAAGGCACGGGCATGAGCGGCATTACCATGTTCGTTCGGGCCATTCCCTACAATTTCTACTCCCTTTTAACCCTGGTCTTCGTCATCGTCTTGATTTGGCGTCGCGACGATTACGGTCCCATGCTTCGCTACGAAGAAGCGGCCCTTCAGGGAGACGACATTTCCGCACTGGAACACGAAATGCAAGTGGTTGAAACGGCGGAACACGCCAGTCTTTTCGACTTGGTCATCCCCATTATTTTCCTCATCATTACCTCCGTCGTCGCATTGATTTACGTCGGCGGCTACTTCGATCCCGCATCGGACTTCACCGGCGACTTCGTCGGCGCATTCGGTAACACCGACGCCACCGTGGCACTGCCCTGGGGCGCCACCATTACCTTGTTATTCACCATTTCCTATTTAATGATTCGCCGCGTGTTGAGCTTCAACACCTCCATGAACTGTTTAACGGAAGGGTTTAACTCCATGGTCGCCGCCATTATGATCTTAACCATGGCGACGGCACTGAAGAGCATTTCCAACGATCTTTTAGGCAGCGCCGCATTTGTCGCTGGCATGATGAGCAATGTGGCAGGCAGCCTGCAATTGTTCCTCCCGGTGGTTATCTTTATCGTCGCGGCCCTCTTGGCCTTCGCCACCGGCACCAGCTGGGGCACCTTCGGGATCTTAATCCCCATCGTCACCAGCATGTTTAACGTCGAAGACCCCTTGTTCTTCATCGGTTTGTCCGCCTGCTTGGCCGGCGCCGTCTGCGGCGATCACTGCTCGCCCATTAGCGATACCACCATTATGTCTTCGGCCGGGTCCCAATGCAATCACGTGGTTCACGTCTCCACCCAATTGCCCTATGCCTTGACCGTGGCCGCCATCAGCTCCGTCTGCTACATTATCGCAGGCTTCATCCAAGATCCCTACATCCCCTTAATCGCCGGGGTTGTTATGGTCATCGGTCTGCTGTCTTTTGTGGGACGTCAAAACAAGCATCCGGAACTGAGAAACCAACTGTAAAAATTTGCGAGGCTTCGGCCTCGCTTTTTTATTGGCAACATGGCGCTGTCAATAGTGAAGACAAATCGAAGATTTTATGAGCACCTTTATAATTGACGGTCTTTCTTCTATAATGAAAGTTTAGGAGGTGGGTATGGAAGATCGATTTGAAGAAATGGCCACGATTTTAGATGATTTGGTAGACGAATTGCCCCAACATTATTTTCGCGGCCTCAACGGCGGCGTGATTTTTTCGAGAGAAGAAATGCGCGATGAGACCTTTTCGGACCTTTGTGTAATGGGCCACTACAAGTCCGAACCCATGGGCAAGAGCATCGTCTTGTACTACGGCTCCTTTATGGCCCTTTACGGCTACGAATCCCACGAAGAGATTACGGAGCGGTTGAAAGAAACCTTGTACCACGAACTGACCCATCACTTAGAAACCTTGGCCGGCGAAAACGACTTGGTCCTTGAGGATGCGGCTTTTATGGAGCGGCACAGGAGGGAACATGAATAAACTTTACGGAAACTTTTTTAAATACGTGGGCACCGCCATCGACTATGTGCTGGAATTTTTCATTGCGGTCTTCAGCCTGCTCACCGAGCTTTTCCGCTCCTTTCGCAGCCTGCTCTTGTCCCTGCTCTTTTTCGGCGGCTGCTTATTCTTCTTTATCTTTTTGATTCCCCTGAGCTTCTCCTCACGAGGCGGCGGGAACTGGGGCGGGATTCTGCTTTTGATTTTAATCTTCCCCGTCATCGGCTCCTTTGCCGTGAGCCGGCTCAAATATGTACAGTACATGGTGACGGAGTATTTTTACGAGCGGGCGGACTACTACCTGTTGGGAAAAGACATTACCTACGACACCATGGGGGATTACGGCAGGCGCTATCAACGTAAAATCGAAGAAGAGCGGCGCCGTCAGGAAGCGGCTCGCGCCCGCATGGAAGAAGAGCTGTTCCGCCAACGATTCGAAGCCTTTTTCAATCAGGCCAATTACTACGGACAGGGCGCAGGCGACTACGGCAGCTACAATCAGAGCGGCTACCAAGGTAGCTACGATGGGGGCTTTAAGGAAAAATACGAAGCCGCCATTCATCGCCTGGGCGTCGATGTGACCGCCGACAAATACGAAATTCGCCTGGCCTATAAAAAGCTCGCCAAAAAGTATCACCCGGATTTAAATCCCGAGGAAGACACGACGCAGCTCTTCCAGGAAATCAATGCGGCCAACGACTTTTTAAGCGACGAAAACATCGCCCGCTACAAAGCCGCCTACGGGAAGCAGTAGAAGCAGAAAAAGGAGCCGGCGGGCTCTTTTTTCTTTGCCTCCTTGGGCGGGCAATAAAAAAAGCCCCGAGGGGCTGATTTTACAGGAATTTACTTTTAATATTTTCCCAATAATTATTTTCCATGACTAATTTATGAATGCGTTGATCGGAGAAGCGAATATTGATCCGCTTCAACTGGCTGTAGCTGTGTTCTCTGCCGTCGACCAAAACCAGATTGCTGTTGGCGTAGCGCCGCTCGGGGACGAGAGAAATCACGTGCTCGCCGGGGATCACAATGGATGTGGTGAGGGAGCGGTAGCTTTGCGAGGAAATAGGCGCCATGGGCGTCATGGCCATGGCTTCTACCTTGGGATGGATCATGCCGCCGCCTAAGGACAGATTGTAGCCGCTGGAGCCCGAGGGCGTGGAGACGAGCATCCCGTCGCCGGAAAATTTTTCCAAATGGTTTCGATCGATAAAGACATTCATGTGAATGACCTTCGAATTTTGCGCCTTTAACACGATTTCGTTAATGGCCTGTACGAAATACTTTTTTTGATTGGTATAAACTTCCGCACCTAATAGGGGAAGGGCCTCGATGTGGTAATTTTTATTCTTGTAATCCTCGATAAAAGCATCCAAACGATCGGGGTTGATTTCCTGGTAAAAGCCCAGGTGGCCCGTGTTAATGCCCACAATGGGCGTGGAAGAAAAATTCATGCGGTTCACCGCCTTAATAAAGGCGCCGTCGCCGCCGATGGTAATGGTCAGCTCCGCTTTCGGCGACAGCGTCGTCGTAGGCGTATAATGGTGCTGCTTTAATATTTGGATCAGTCGCTTCGTCGTCTTGCGACTTTCGAAATTCGAGTTGGAAATAATATTGATGATGGAACTTGCCACAAGTTCACCTCCTTTACGAAAACTTCCGTTACTTATATGGTAATGCAAAAGAGGAAAAATGAAAAGCACAGACATAAAATTTACGACAGAAAGAAAATATGCCCGGGCGGACACCTTCCTGAAAAGCGTGGGTTTTTCCCACACCCATAGTCGCCGCGCCTTTCTCGCGGGCCTGGTGACGGTGAATGGGCGGAAGATCGTAAAATCCACGCCCTTGGCAGCGAAAGAGACCGTGGTCGTGGCCTTTGCCGACGAGGAGACGAACCTCGCCCCAGCCCCCATGAAGCAAAAAATCTGCTACGAAGACGAGGACATCCTCGTCATCGACAAGGGCGTAATTCCCGCCATGCCCTGCAAAATGTATCCCGATCACACACTGGCCAACGAGCTTTGCGGCTATTTTCAATCGAAAGGCTTGAAGCGGAAGGTGCGCATGCTCGGGCGACTGGACAAGGAGACCACCGGGCTTTTGGTGGTGACGAAAAATCCCTATGCCTACGGCGTCCTAGAGAAGGACCGCACGAAAAACAAAAGCTACCTGGCCCTGGTGAATGGGGAAGTGGCGGCGGCGGGGACGGTGGATGCACCCATAGGCATCGGGGACGCGTCCCTGGTGCGCGTTGTACGAGACGACGGGCAGGCGGCCATTACTCACTTCAGGCCCCTTCATGCGGGGGAGGTGAGTTTGCTTGAGATTCAGCTGGACACCGGGCGCACCCATCAAATCCGCTGCCACATGGCCCACATAGGCCATCCCATCCTCGGCGACGAACTTTACGGCGGCGGACGGGGCGGCGTGCATCTCCACGTTCATAAAATTTCGCTCATTCATCCCCGCACAAAGGCGCCCATGGCATTTGAATCCCCCATGCCCGAGGCGTGGCTTAAATTTTTCGGCGACGATCGCCTCCGAGGTGTCGATTCTTGATTAAGAAGAGCCGTCGTAGTATAATAAAGACAAGATAAATAACCCCTGCGCGGTTCGATACCTTCTATTAATTCAACCGACAAATCAGACACGGGAAATTGTGTCTAGTTACCTATAACAAGCCTCCACTGAGTGGAAGTTAGACGTAGTTAGCAAATTACCCACCTTTAATTTAAGGGCGGGTCTGAATTAAACGAAGCCCGGCCCTGCGGGGGATCCAAAGATCCGGCGAGGTCCGGGTCTTTTTTTATTGCCTTGAATAATTAATTGAAATGCAACAAAAAAAGCAGATCCGAAGTGCACTGACTCCCAAAGGTTGGATTTCTTGGTCCAACTTTATGGGGTCACTCTACTAAGGTTAACCTGCTTTTTTAGTTTAATTTTTTTGAATTCCGAAAGAACCCATGTCGATGATCTCATCTGCCGTACGATTTAAAAATTCCGTATCGTGGGACACGACGATTAAAATCGCCCCGTTTCTCGCCATGGACCGCATAAGCTTTGAAATACTTACCATGTTTTCGAAATCCATTCCGCTTGTCGGCTCGTCAAAACCGATAATTTCCCGATCGCTCAATAAAACCGAAGCAATGGCGACCCGTTGCTTTTCGCCGCCGGACAAACTCATGGGATGGCGCTTTTTTTTATCCAAAAGGTTTAAGCGATCCAATATTCGTTCGCGCCTTTCCTCGTCGAACGTCTTTTGTCCGAGTACGACTTCCCCCGCCACGGTGTCGCTGAAAAGCTGATGGTTTACATCCTGCATAACCAATGCGGAATGTGCCAATCGTTTACGTCGCGGTAGTGTCGATCCTTTAAGCTCGATATCGTCTTTCGCGCTCTTTTCGATGCCGAGAAGGTTTCTGAGGAACGTGGATTTTCCACAACCATTGGTTCCGACGATGCCGTAAACCTTTCCTTTTGCAAGGCCAATACCTTCTACGGAAAATCCCTTGGCCGATCCCTCAAAAAAATGCTGTAAACAGTGGATTTTGAGATCCGAGCCGTTACACTTTCCCGACTTTTCATTTAACGCCACATGTTGCGTCGAACGTAACCCTTGGGCGTACAACGCTTTTTCGGAAAGATCCAAAAACGCACTTTTATTAAACGTTGTTTTCAGCCTTCCCTTCTCCATAAGATAAATTCTATCTACGAGATCCATAAGGTAATAAAGCCGATGTTCGGCAATCACTAATGTGATGCCTTCCCGTTTTAGCACATAAAGCATATCGTGTAAGGTTCGGGTCGCCTTTTCATCTAAATTTGACGACGGTTCGTCGAGGAGGATGATGGGTGCACCGCTTATATAGGCTGCGGCGATACTCAAGACTTGTTTTTCGCCGCCGGATAATTTGAAAATATCACGATCCATTAAATGTTCGATATGGAAAAGAGCGAGCATTTTCTCCAATCGCTCCTTCATTTTTTCGCGACAAAGGCCTATGTTCTCCAAATAAAAAACGAGTTCCAAGGTCGTATCCAAATTGAAAAAATGGGTCTTTGGGTTTTGAAACACGCTGGCTATCATTTGGGACAGATCGGCCATGCTCATTTTTTCAACTGCACGACCGTCGATCAGTATCTCCCCTTCGAGCGATGCCCCGTCGTAAGAAGGGGCGATGCCGTTGATGGCGCGTAAAATGGAAGATTTGCCGGATCCGCTCTTTCCCGCGAGCAAGACGCATTCGCCGTCCGCCACAGAAAAGGTAATGTCGTGTAAGCTTTTTTCGGCCTCGCCATATTTTAAGGACAGATGTTTTATCTCAAGCATAACCAGCCTCCCAATACAAAACCGAATACACCGAGAAAATACACGAAGTCGACGACGCCGCGTTTCACTTCCCGAAAGCGCGTTTTCTCTCCCTCGATGCCGATTCCCCGTGTTTCCGCCGCCATAGCAATATCATCGGCAATAGTCGACGATAAAATGAGCAACGGAACGCTTACATATTCCCCGTAGCGCAAAGGATTTTTCCACGTAATCCCTCGTATTTTCATCGCCTGTTGAATGTGATGATGTTCTTCCTTAAAGGAAGGAAAAAAACGAAACATAACGGCGACGGGGATGGCAATGGCTCGTGGCACATGGACGGTATCCATAGAGGTGATAATATCGCCTACGTCAGATGTTTGAATCAAGTATTTCCCCGCCATAAAAGGCAAGTAAAACATTTTAACCACGACTAAAAGGGCGACAAACATTTTTAAAAATCCGGGAAGGGCCATAGCGCCTTCAAAATTCGGCAGGAAATAAAGAAGAGCGAAAACCAAAAAACTTCGCAATGCTTCTTTTTTAAATCCTCTTAACCAAAAGAACAAACTGATCCACACCATCACACCCCAAGCAAAGAACCCAATGGGGTGTAATACGGTAAAGCTTACGAGCATGGTAACAATGAATTTCGTAATGGGGTTTGGATTAAATGAAACACTTGGCGCTCCATTCATTATGCAATGCCCGCCTTAATGAAGTGTTTTTTAAGCATGGCGCGGCCGATCCACGCACCGACGATGCCGCCCATAAAGGCTCCTACGTAGACGATGGCCATATGGGGGTAGGTGATAAGTTTTTCAAGCGCTTGAACATAATCCGATCCCATCATGGCACACATTTCCATGTATTTTTCCTTTACTAAGAGCATTTGCATAAGGGATCCGCAAATCCACATGTTAAAAATACCAAAGGCGATGGCGTTATATTTAAAGGAACGATAATTTCCGCCTCGGCGAATACATTCGGCGATCAACATTACCACTAATGCGTGTACAGGCAACACGTAAGTATGTCCCATGACAAACATTCCGAGGGGCGTCAACATTCCGAAGATAAAAAGCGCCCAGGGTTTTTGCTCTTTCGCCATAAACAACATGACGATGACGCCGCTAACGATGCCGAGAATGGTCGGATAGATTAAAAATAAAATAGGGATCATGCCCATCATTCCGACGCCGAACATTACAATAAAATAGATAACGGCAAAGATCCCGATGGTGACGAGATCTTTGACCTTTAATTTTTCATTCTTCATACTTCCTCCTAATAGACAAAGGCTTCCGCCATTTCAGATTTTTCCATAAGGTTTCGGTAGGTCGGCGAGGTCTTCAGCAGTTCGTCGTGCCTGCCTTCCCCTTCGACTTTTCCCTTGTTTAAGACGACGATTTTATCCGCTTTTTCCACGCTCTTTAAGCGGTGGGAAATGATGACCACCGTCTTATTTTGAATCAAATGGTTCAGCGATTGTTGAATGATCCGTTCATTTTCCACATCCAAGCTGGATGCGATTTCGTCGAGAATTAATATGGGCGCATTTTTTAAGAACGCGCGGGCGATGGAAAGCCGTTGCCGTTGACCGCCGGAAAGTTCCTGTCCGTTTTCCCCGATGGCCGTATGGAATCCTTCGGGCATTTCGTCGATGAAATCCATACAATTGGCCATACGCGCCGCTTCTTTTACTTCCTCGTCGGTGGCATCCAAACGTCCGATGCGAATATTTTCCATGACGCTCGTATTAAAGAGCATCACGTCTTGGAAGACGATGGATGTCTTTTTAAAGAGGGAGTCGGTGGAAACATTTTGAATATCGTAGTCGTCGACGCGAATGGCGCCGGAATCGTAATCGTAAAGGCGGCTCATGAGTTTTAAGAGGGTACTCTTACCGCAGCCGCTGGGCCCTACGAGGGCGGTAACGTCCCCTTGGCGAGCGGTGAAGTTCACGCCGTCCAGCACGTTCTTTTCGCCGTAGCCGAAGTGAACATCTTCTACATCAATGCTTACGCGACGAAGATCCACGTCTTTTCCCTTTTGGAGGGGCGCATCTTGAATAGAGGCTATATTTCCGACGCGAGGCGTAATGTAGCGAATTTCCAGAGCCGTTTCGCTGGAAAGATCAATTAAATCTTTAAGCTTCATGGCGGCGAGGACGTAGCCTACGACATAAAGTAAGCTCACTTCTCCTTTGGCTAGAAGCCCGACGCCGACGTAAAGGACGATCCCGAGACTGATAAAGGAAAATAAATTTGACAGAGCCAGAACACTGATGACGACGCATTCGGTCTTCATCTGGATCTTTTCGCTTTCGTCCATTTTGGTGTAAAGATCCTTTTGAACGTCATCCGTTAAATGGTAGCTCCGGATTTCCTGATGCAGCTCGATGGCCTCTTGAAAATCTTCCGCATTGGCCCGCAGCTGATCGAAGAATTTTTGATTACTCTTAATGCCCTCTCCTTTAAACGCGACGAGGATTAAGAGGCGCAGCGTCATGGGAAGAATGACCGCAAGGCCCAGCTTAACATTCCCTACCAATAGCATGACGCCGAGAATGGGAATAAAGAGGTAGAGCCCGTAAATTTTCGGAATAGCGTGGCTCATGGCGTGTTCGATGGCATCTACATCGGACATAATGGATTGTGCCAAGTCGCTTAAATTGCGTTTTGAGAAAAAGGCCAGGGGTAATTTTGCCAAAGTCTTCCCCAAATTTTCTCGCAAGTTCGCCGATTCTTTGTAGGTGGCGTTATACATGCGCTCGTATTCGACGAGAAGGGCAATAAATAAGATCACGCAAATGCCGAGAGATATTGCGAAATAAAGTGTTTGCGAATGGAATGTGCCTTCTAAAATCTGCTGACCCAGCAGCATAAGAATCATGACGGGAAACATGGCGATGACGTTGACGATAAAGCTCGCCCACACGGCACGCACCAATCCCTGTGCACCTTCTTCGGTTACATGGAACTTCTTTTTAAAGTGCTCTTTCATCGTTGATCCTCCAATCATTGGCCATGTTATAGCGCAAAAGTTCTCGCTTGTAGTAGCTGTCTTTTGCCATCAGCACGTCGTGGCTTCCTCGCTCCACAACTTTCCCCTTTTCCATGACGAGGATTTCATCTACATTCCGCACGCTCGTCAAGCGGTGGGCGATCATAATAACGGTTTTGCCCTCCATGAGCTTTTTAAAAGATGCCTGTAATTTGTACTCGTTGTCGGCGTCGATGGCGGCGCTTGCTTCGTCCATCACGACGATTTTCGCATCTTTCAACATGGCGCGGGCAATGGCGATTCGTTGTTTTTCTCCGCCGGAAAGGTACACGCCCTTGGCGCCGATTAAAGTGTGCATGCCGTCGGGCAGATTTTCGATAATGTCCATGGAGGCGGCATCTTTCAGCGCCTTCAACACCTCGTCTTCCGTGGCGCCTTTTTTGGCGACGGCGATGTTGTCGAATATGGAGCCGTTAAAGAGTTTCGGATCTTGGAAAATAAAGGCGATGTTTTCCGCCACGGCTTTTTCCGAATACTCGGATAAAGGTGTTCCGCCGATTAAAATGTCGCCGCCGTCGATTTTATAAAATCCGGAAAGCAATTTGGCGAGGGTGGATTTCCCCGATCCCGACGCGCCGATGAGGGCGTAGGTTTTTCCCCCGTCCAGGTTCAGGTTGAAATCCTTAAAGACGGGCTTGTCCCCGTAACCGAAATCCACGTGGGAAAAGGCGATGTCCTCCCCGTCAAATGTTTCCTTCGTTCCGAAGGCGATTTTATCTTTCAGCATGTCGTCGTACATTTTTTCTAAATTGGAGAGGGCGTAGTTGGCGTTAAAAATATACATACTTGAATACATGATCCGCATGAGGGATGAAAAGGTGACCCCCGAAATAAAGAGGAGCATGATCAGTTCCACGTAGAAAGAACGCATATCGCCTACCCGGTGTAAGTATAATGACAGGGGAACCATAACGATGGCGGTGACGCCGATTAAGAGCCATTGAATCGCCGTGTAAGGCAATTTGCAGGATTTGGAATAAGCATAGGCGTATTTTGCGTAATCGTGAATGGCGTCGTGAAGTGCTTTAAAGGATTGAACGTCGGCGCCGAAAATTTTGACAACTTGAATGCCCCGAATGTATTCCACTGTTTCGGCACTCATACGCTTTAAGGCGTCTTGGTAAATTTGCATAAATTTCGTTTCCCCGCCCATCATGGATTTAAAGAGCAAACCGCCGATGACGATAAGGACGACGAGGACGATACCCAAACGAATGCTCACGTAAAAACCTAAGATCAAACTTAGAATGGGTACGACGAAGGCTTGTCCTAAATCGGGAATCATGTGTGCCACCGATCGGTGCGTTAACCCGGCGTTGTCGTCGATGGTTTTGCGAACGACGCCGCTGGGATTTAGATCGAAAAAGCGGAAACTGGCTTTTGTCACGCCGTCGATGCCTTTTTTGCGAAGATTGGTTTCCACGTGAAATCCTAATTTATGGGATGCGAGGCCCGATGCAAAATAAAGCAAGCTGCCTACCGTCAAGGTTATCATGGTGCGAATAGAGAGCGCCATGGCGTGGGCGACGTTGCCTTCTTGAATCAACGCCACCATAACGCAGTAGACGAAATAATAGCCCGCCACGAGACCTGCGGCGCTTGCAACGGATAAGAGAAGAGATAAGTAACCGTAACCCTTCGCCTCGGGTACATATGCGAATATTTTTTTGTAAATGGCCATAAGACCTCCTTTCTCGTGATAATAATTATCACGACATCTTGTAAAAAAACTTAAACCGACTTAGACTGTCGATTTAAGTATGTTTTGGGTGGCAGCGAGAAGAAGTTGGCGATGCTTTTTAAAATTTTCTCGTGCATCTAAAAGTTCGCTGCCGAGGATCATCGTGTTGATGAAATCCGTGAGCAAATCCAGCATGTCCTCATTCATCTGCACGCGCACTTTGGAAAATAAAAATGCGTTTAATTCTTCCAGGGTTTGCTCCTTTAATTTTAAAAACAGCTTTTCCAATTTTTCATTGCGACGTTTGGCGAGTAAAAACTGCACATACACCGGCATATGGGGGTTGTCATCGAGCATTTTGTCCACGATGCTCTCCGCCACAAATTTCGGATCGATCGGGCCGTCATAGGTTGCCATGGCATCCTTGATGATGTCGTTCCGGTAGCGAATGCCTTCTACCATTAAATCGTAGAGAATGTCGTCGACGCTTTTGTAGTAATGGTACAGGCCGCCCTTGGAAAGCCCCGTCGCCTCTACAACATCTTCCATGGTGACGTGGCTGTAGCCTTTTTCCGTTATGAGTTTTGCCGCCGCAGCTAAAATTTCTTTCTTTCGCGCCTCCGGACGTAAACGCTTTTTAACCATAACTTCTCCTCCCTGTTCCTGTTACCGACGGATCCGTCGGTAATAATAATGTACAACGGTTTTCATTTTTCGTCAATCTTTTTCCGCGCTTTTTCGCCCACAAAAAAAGCAGCTCCGAAGAGCCGCTTTTTTGCATTAGAAAACCCGTGGTTAGACCGGGGGTTCCGTTTAGCTTTGCGATAATCACCTGATATTCCCAGAATGGTATGATAAGAAAGGTCTGCCAACCAATCACAATCAGGAGGGAATAATGACATCACTAAATCACACCCATAGTTTATCACACACAAAATGGAATTGTAAGTATCACGTAGTGTTTGCTCCGAAATACAGGCGAAAAGTATTTTATGGATCGAAGCGCTTAGAAATTGGAGCGATTCTACGGGAGTTATGTAGTTGGAAAGGCGTGAACATAATCGAGGCGGAAGTATGTTCGGATCACGTTCATATGTTACTAGAGATCCCACCCAAACTATCTGTATCTTCATTCATGGGCTTTCTAAAAGGGAAGAGCAGCATCATGATCTATGAACGATGGGGAGACATGAAATTTAAATATAGGGGAAGGCAGTTTTGGTGCCGTGGCTATTACGTTGATACAGCGGGAAAAAACGCTAAAAAGATTCAAGTGTATATACAAAACTAGTTGAAAGAGGATCTAATAAGTGAGCAACTAACCTTTGACACGACGAACCCCTTTAAGGGGTAACTCTAAGTTTTCACTAGACTCTCCAATGGTCAACTTAGAACCTTCATTTGGCTCTATCAGCCTTACTTGACAAACACAATAGCTGATTATACAGTTAATAACATAAAGATGGAATTAAAAAATCATCGGCCTTTTTATTTGACACTAAGAGCCCATCCTGGGTATGGAAACCATGGCGTTGCAGGCTATGCCTACACACGGCTCCAAAGCAAAACGACTGGCGATTATCTAAGTTTTGTAAAGATTGCTGATGGATGGGCAAATTATGGTCGATATTTGGGTATCACATCATTGAATGAACCTCACCAAGCTGAGTTACGAGCAATTCAAATCAGATAAGGAGAGAAGACATGAAAAGCAAAATGATTAGCTTAGCCCTATTTGTTGCCGCACTATGTCTTATTCTATCAGATCCTGTATGGGCTTATAGGGGAGGCCGTGACCCTATGAAAGAGCCATGGTATACCCCTGCAGTGAATTACTGGTCTCATAAGGGCTGCTTGGGAGAGGAGGGGGTTGAGGACCTAAACAACTTGCAAAAACAGGTGACCTGGTCTGACCTGGCCGGGACCTTGTCCAAGCTCGACAAGAATTATTCTGATGCCAACTACCAAACTGACTTATCTTCAAGTCCGGTGGCTTGGGCCAAGGACCTTGCCATAATGGACCGAGATTTAGGAGGGGATGATGTAGTCACCCGACTTGATGGAGCTAGGGCGCTTGCCACTTTCCTAAAGAAATCCTGTGCCAAAAGCCAAGCCCCTTTGAGTAGCACCGGCCTTTCGGGTTTTTCCGACATTCCCCAGGTCGACCGGGAAGCTGTCCTCTTTGTAAAGGCTAATGGACTGATGAAGGGTCATGCTGACGGACACTTTGGAGGAAATGAGCCCTTGCTTGTCTGCCAGCTGGTCCAAATTCTCTACAATGGGCGAGAGCTTTTTTCAGATATTAGGCTAGACAAGCTCTTTTTATTGGACCCGACCCAGGTAGATTATATTGAAATCCAAGATGGAATTACCGGAGATGTTAAGGTCATCAGGGAAAGGGATCAAGTCGCCAAGCTGGTAAAGCTCCTTAACAGCTTCCGGTTTCATAAGGCAGAATTTTCAGACTGCGACGGCTGGACTTGCCGAATGAAATTATATTCCTCATCCGGCTTGGAGACAGACTTTACCTTATCTGTCGACAGCGTGACCCTTAACCGGACCCGGTACCTATCGAATGACTCTCATTTTTCCACCATCGTTAAGTGACCGGATCCTGCACAAGGGGCTTAACAAACGGAAGTCAAATGATACAAAAGATATAGCAACTTATGCCTTTTGACCCAAAAATGAACTTGAGATATGAAAGATTGGTTCTAAAATATCCATTGGGAGTAGCCTCCTCAATGGATATTTTTGTTGCACTTAGATTGTAAATTCAAGCCTTAAAATGATTTTGACTTCTTATCTTTGACAAAACATTGTTTTCCGCTCATCTTTTTGTAACTCCCCGTGACGGGTGAAGGCGTATAGTAAGAATAAGTATAGGTATCTAAAAATGTGCCGGAGATGAAAGCGGTCGGCACCGTACATAGAAAGAAAAAGCACAGAAGGAGGATGAAGATGAAGAAGTTACTTTTAATCGGCGGCGGATTGGCCCTCGTGGCCCTTGCGGCGGCTTTTTGCATCGTGCCCTACATGTCCTTTGCGAAAAGCGAGAAAAGCCAGTGGAAAGAGCCCTGCTTAAAGACGGCGCGGAATTTTGTTTTAAACGACTTTTGTGATTTCGCTGAGGATAAGGAATTGAGCACGACCAATCTGAGCAAAGGCTCGAAGAAGCTTCAACAGTTCATAAAAGACAAACGAGCCATGAATTCCTATCGTTGTGAGGTGGTGGGGCGAAAATACGTCCTTGAAAAGGCGATCTTCGAGGACGAAAAATTCATCGATAACGGCGACGGCACCTACGACGTTACCATGTCCGTGGATTTTTCCTTCTACGACGGCAAGGAACACGCCTCCGTGAACTACCCCTACAAGGTTCATCTCGTCATCGAAGAAGGCGTGCCCAAGGTTTTGGCGGCCATGGCCGGCGACTCGGGAGCCTCTTGGTTAATCGACGGGGCTTATGGCAACACCACCGACAAAATGGATTACAGTTGGCAGCTTCCGGGAAAGAAGAACGTGCCTTACGATTTAGAAAAGTCGAGAAAAGAACTGAAAGCCGATCACGTTGCGACGCCGTGGCCGGGAGGTAAAGAGGAAGTTTGAAACAATGCTCGAAGGACATCAAATGCCTTCGGGCTTTTTTATTTCTTCCGTTATTTTTTCTTGACGAACGGCCTCGGGGAGCGTAGACTATTTGTAGCGAAGATACTTTAATTTAGTGCGAGACACTAAAAAGGTCGCAAAACAGAATACACCTGTCCCGAGGGACGGGTCTCTCTTTGTGCCTTTTACCTTTGTAAAAGCTTTTTTTATAGGAGGCCATATGCTGAAACACTTCATAGAACCGGACGATATGACAGAAAGAGAGTACGACGATTTATTTAGACTGGCGCAAGCAATTGCATCGGATCCCGCAAAATACGCCCACGCGTGTGACGGAAAGATCCTGGCCAGTCTTTTTTTTGAACCTTCCACCCGTACCCGCATGTCTTTTGACGCGGCCATGTACCGCTTAGGGGGCCAAGTGCTTCACTTAGGCGACGTGAAAGTCTCCAGCATGGCCAAGGGGGAAACGGTGCGGGACACCTTGCACATTGTGGATCAGTACGCAGACATTTGCGCCATGCGCCATCCCCACGCTTACACCCAACACAAGGCCGTGGACGTGCTGAAAAACATGCCCCTCATTAATGCCGGCGACGGGGACCACGCCCATCCGACGCAGACCTTGGCGGACATTTTTACCATTCGCAAGCACAAAAAGGCTTGGTCCGGCTTAAAGATCGGTTTTTGCGGCGACTTACGCTACGGCCGCGCCGTTCACTCCCTGTTTCAGTTTTTAAACCACTACGACAACGAATTCGTCTTCATATCTCCGGAAGGGCTGAATATGCCGGAAGAGTACTTGGACACGGCCCGCTGCCCCTACGCGGAGGTGGACGACCTCAAGGGCGTCATCGGCGATTTGGACGTGCTTTACATGACCCGGGTGCAAAAAGAGCGCTTCATCAGCGAAGAGGAGGCCAAGCGCTACGAAGGCTCCTATTTGCTGAACGCCGATGTGCTGAATGCGGCATCCGATGATTTAATCGTGCTCCATCCTCTGCCGCGGGTAGACGAAATCGACGCGGAAATCGACAGCGACCCTCGGGCCCTTTACTTCGAGCAGGCACAAAACGGCATGTACATGCGCATGGCCCTGATCCTGACTTTGCTGGAGGCGAAAAATGAAGGTCATCGGTAATCGGCCGTTAGGCGAGGGGCTCTTCGTCCTCACCTTGGCCTACGAGGGCAGCGCGTCGCCGGGGCAGTTTTTCATGGTGAAGCCTCGGAATCGGGCGAAGCTGTTGGGCCGGCCTATTTCCATCTTTTCAATAAAAGACGGCGCCCTGTCCTTTCTCATAAAAAAAGTCGGCGGCGGCACCGAGGATTTGGCGCAGCTCCTCGTCGGCGAGGAGATTGCGGTGGAAGGGCCCTTCGGCCGGGGCTTTCCAGAAATAAAAGAAAAGACCCTTTTTATCGGCGGCGGCACGGGCATCGCCCCCTCCCTCCACTTGCTGGAAGGGGACGCGGAAGGGAAGCTTTCCGTGGCCATCGGCCTTCGGGAAGAAAACGAAGCCCTTCAGGCCATTTACGCCCCCTACGGCGATCGGGTGAAATTTCACATCGGCGCCAATATTTTCGACGAACTTACCATTGCAGATGAAGTGATTTACACCTGCGGCCCGGATCCCATGATGCGAGAAGCGGTGAAGCGGGCGAAAAATAAAATCTACGTGTCCATGGAAAAGCACATGGGCTGCGGCTTCGGCGTCTGCTTGGCCTGCACCTGCGAAAAGGGGAACGAGCGGGTACGGGTCTGCAAAGACGGCCCGGTCTTCGAAGGGAGGGCGATCTATGCTTAAGACGGAACTTTTGGGATGCACCATGAAAAATCCCCTTATCGGCGCCTCGGGCACCTACGGCTTCGGCGAGGAATACGCCCCCTTTTACGATCCCGCCATCATCGGCGGTATTTCATCGAAGGGGCTCACATTAAATCCCCGCCCGGGCAACACGGGACAGCGGGTCTATGAAACGCCTTCGGGGATTATGAACTCCATCGGCCTGGAAAACCCCGGGGTGAAACATTTCATCGAGGTGATTTTGCCCGAGATGCGGAAAATCGACACGGTGATTCTCGCCAATCTCGGCGGCCACAGCGTGGAAGATTACTTAATTGCCGCGGAAATGTTAAACGAAGCGGAGATCGACATGATCGAGCTCAACATCTCCTGCCCCAATGTGGCCTCCGGCGGCATGGCCTTCGGCCTGCACTGTCAGGACGCGGCGGCCATTACGGCCAAGGTAAAGGAAGTGAGCCGCCACAAAATCGTGGTGAAGCTTTCTCCCAATGGCGACAATCCGGCGGAGCTTGCGAAAGCCTGTGAAGCGGCGGGGGCCGACGGCATAAGCTTGGTGAATACCTTCCAGGCCATGGCCGTGGATGTAAATAATCGCCGCGCCGTTTTCGACAATGTCTACGCCGGCCTGTCGGGCCCGGGGATATTCCCCATCGCACTGAGAATGGTGCGGGACGTGGCCCGAGCGGTAAAGATTCCCGTCGTCGGCATGGGGGGGATTCAGTCGGCGGACGATGTCATCGCCATGATTATGGTGGGGGCGCAAGCGGTGGAAATCGGCACCATGAATTTAGTGGATCCCCACATCGTGCCGCGCCTCATCGCCGATTTAGAAACATATATGAAAGAAGAAAACATCGGATCCTTCGACGAGATTCGCAAGATCATTTAAAGGAGCGACTATGTATATTCAATTAGAAGACGGCACCGTCTTTACGGGCAAAGAGTTTAGCGGCAAAAAGCGCAGAGTAGGCGGTCGCTTTACGGTACACAGCACCATGATCGGCCACGAAGAAGTGATGACGGATCCGGCCAATTTAGATCGCATCCTGCTTTTCACCTATCCCTTGGTGGGCGGCTACGGCATGAATTTCGAGGACAATCAATCCGACGGCCCGACGATCGCGGCCTTTATCTGCCGCCGTGCCATGGAAAATGCCACGAATTTCCGCAGCGAAATGGATCTGAAAGAATACTTAAATTACTACGACGTGGTGGGCATCGAAGATGTGGACACCCGCGGGCTCATACGCCACTTAAAGGAAACGGGGATGCAACGGGGCGTCATTACCGACCGCCTCATGACGCCCTCTGAAATGGACGAATACTTCGCCGAACAAAACCCCAACACCATCGAAGAAGTGAGCACCATCGAGGTCACGGAAATCGAAGGGGAAGGCCCCACCATCGCCCTTTGGGACTTCGGCGTCAAAGACGGCATTTTAGAAGCATTAAACGACGCAGGCTACCGCCTCATCGTCTATCCCGCCATGACCAATTACGAAGCCATTTTGGCAGAGAAGCCGGATCTCTTGTTCCTAAGCTCCGGCCCCGGCGTCGCCGCCCACTACCTGGATCTGGTTCACGACATCGGGCAAATGATCGGCAAGCTGCCCATTTACGGCATGGGCCTCGGGGCTCAGTTCCTGGGCCTGGCTTTAGGCGGCGATTTGGTGAAACTTGCCTCGCCCCACGCCGGCGCCTCCATCGCCGTGAAAGGTGAAGGGGAGCGGGTGTATATGACGAGTCAAAACAGAGAGTACGGCATCGAGCACTTGCCGGAATCCGTGGCCATCGACTACAGAAACGTCGCCGACGGATCCGTGGAAGGATTTACGGACAAAGAAAACAAAGCCGTCGGCGTGCTCTTCGATCCCTTCGGTCTGCCCGGCGCACGGGATTTGTTAAGTACACAATTAGCCCTTATCAGTGAATTAGCCTAGGAGGAAATCATGTCCCGCAACAAAGATATTAAAAAAGTACTCGTCATCGGCAGCGGCCCCATCGTCATCGGTCAGGCGGCGGAATTCGACTACTCCGGCACCCAAGCCTGTGAATCCCTTCGGGAAGAAGGGGTGGAAGTGGTCCTCGTCAACTCCAATCCGGCCACCATTATGACCGACAGGGAAGTGGCGGACAAGGTCTACATCGAGCCCTTGACCACGGAAGTCATCGAAAAAATCATCGAAAAAGAACGCCCCGACGCTTTGATCGCCGGCATGGGCGGGCAAACGGGCCTGAACCTTTCCATCGAGCTCTACGATTCCGGCGTCTTGGAAAAATACGGCGTGGACATTATCGGCACCTCCATTCCCTCCATCAAGAAGGGTGAAGACCGGGAAGAATTCCGTCAACTCATGGAAGAAATCGGCGAGCCCATTATCGAATCGAAAACCGTGGAAACCGTGGAAGATGCCGTAGCCTATGCAAAAATCATCGGTTACCCCGTGGTGGTGCGCCCGGCCTTTACCTTAGGCGGCACCGGCGGCGGCATTTGCGACACGGAAGCGGAACTCAGGACCATCGCCCACGCCGGGATTCACCTTTCTCGCGTCGGTCAGGTACTCATCGAAAAGTGCATCACCGGCTGGAAAGAAATCGAATACGAAGTGATTCGCGATTCCAAGGGCAGCTGCATCTGCGTCTGCAATATGGAAAACATCGATCCCGTCGGCGTCCACACCGGCGACTCCATGGTGGTGGCACCGACCCAAACTTTGACGGATATCGAACACGGCATGCTTCGTGAAGCGGCCTTCCGCATCATCGAAGGCGTAGGCATCGAAGGGGGCTGCAATGTGCAGTTCGCCGTGGAACCCAACAGTTTGCAATACGCCGTCATCGAAATCAATCCCCGTGTGAGCCGCTCTTCGGCCCTGGCATCGAAAGCCACGGGCTATCCCATCGCCCGCGTGGCGGCAAAAATCGCCTTGGGCTTGGGTCTCGACGAAATCGAAAACAAAATCACCGGCACCCGCTCCATGGCCTTCGAACCGTCCATCGACTACGTGGTCGTGAAGATTCCCAAATGGCCCTTCGACAAATTCTTTAACGCCGACAGGAACCTCGGCACGAAAATGATGGCCACCGGCGAAGTCATGGCCATCGGCCCTACCTTTGAAGTGGCTCTGTTAAAAGGCTTGCGCTCCTTGGAAATCGGCGCCTTCAGCCTCCTTCACCCCCGCTTCAAAACCATGGACATCGCCACATTAAAGGAAAATGTGAAGCGGCCCAACGACGAACGCCTCTTCTATTTGGCGGCCCTTTTAAACACGGGCTACGACATTAACCGCCTCTCCAGAGAAACGGGCATGGACGCTTACTTCCTGCGGATCATTAAGCGCATCGTCGGCGTGGAAGCGGAACTGGAAGCCATGAAGAAGGAAGACTTGACGGAAGACAAGCTCCGCGAAATGAAACGGCTGGGCTTCAGCGACGAAATCATCGCCAATCGCTTAAACGTCAGCGAAAAATTCATTCGCGAGCTGAGAAAGCTCTTCGGCATCGAAGCCAAGTACAGAAAAGTGGACACCCAAGGGGGCCTCGCCGATGCCAAGGCCAATTACCTCTACTCCAATTACGAGGGCGAAGACGAATCCCCGGTTCACGAAGACAAGCGCCGCATCATCGTTATCGGCAGCGGCCCCATTCGTATCGGTCAAGGGGTGGAATTCGACTACGCCTCCGTCCACTGCGTGAAAACCTTGCGCAAAGAAGGCTACGAAACCATCATCATTAACAACAATCCCGAAACCGTCTCCACGGACTTCGACATTTCCGACAAACTCTACTTCGAGCCCCTTACGGCGGAAGATACATTAAACATCATCGAAAAAGAAAAACCCGAAGGGGTCATTCTCCAATTCGGCGGCCAAACGGCCATTAAGCTCGCCGGTGTCTTTAAAGAAGAAGGCATCCCCATTTTAGGCACGGATCCCACGGCCATCGACCGGGCGGAAGACCGTGAAAAATTCGACGCCATGTTGGAAGAGTTGAACCTCGTTCGCCCGAAAGGCGTCGGCGTCCACGGCGTGGAAGAAGGCATGGAAAAAGCGGAAAGCCTGGGCTATCCCGTCCTCGTACGCCCCTCTTATGTCTTGGGCGGCCAAGGCATGGAAATTTGCACCGCCGATGAAGATCTGCGCTACTATCTGGAAGAATCCTTCGCCATGGATCCCAAGCGCACCGTGTTAATCGACCAATACATTCAAGGCATGGAATGTGAAGTGGATGCCATTTGCGACGGCACCGACGTGTTCCTGCCCGGGATCATGGAACACTTGGAACGGGCCGGCGTCCACAGCGGCGACTCCATCAGCATCTATCCCAGCCGCCACATTTCGAAAAAAATGGACGAAGCCATCTTAGATGCCACGAAAAAAGTGGCACTGGAGCTGGGCGTTATCGGCATGATCAATATTCAGTTCATCATTAAAGACGACACCCTCTACATGATTGAAGTGAACCCGAGAAGCTCCCGCACCGTACCCTATCTCTCGAAGGTTACGGGCATGAACATTACGGAAATCGCGACGAAAGTCATGTTGGGCGACAGCTTAAAATCCATGGGCTACACCACGGGCATCGGCCCCGTATCCCCCACGACCTGCGTGAAGATCCCCGTCTTCAGTACGGAAAAACTCCACCGGGTCGAAGCCTCTTTAGGGCCTGAAATGCGCTCCACCGGCGAAGTCTTAGGCGTGGGCCGCACGGAAGAAGAAGCCATGGCCAAGGGCTTTTTGGCCGCCGGCACGGACATTGCCGCGAAGAGTCGCCGCGCCCTGTGCACCATTCGCGACCGCGACAAAGAGGAATTTCTGCCCATCGCCAAATCCCTGGCGGAAGACGGCGTTACCTTCTACGCCACCAAGGGCACCAAGGCCTTCTTAAATCAACACGGCATCGAGGCCGAAGAAGTGCGCCGCATCGGCGAAGAAGCCCCCACCATGATCGACTTGATTCAAGGTGGCGAAATCGATCTGGTGTTCAACACCCCAACCAAGGGCAATGATTCCAAGCGCGACGGCTTCCTGATCCGCCGAAACGCCATCGAATGCGACGTGGAACTTTTTACCAACTTGGACAAGGCCAAGGTCTTTGCCCAAACCTTAAAGAACAATCCCTTAAAAGACGCCCTGAATCTTTACGAAATCGGCGACTACAACGCAAAGTAATGCCTTAAAGGATTCACAAGGGTTAAGAACAAAATAAAAGAAAGCCGGCAGAAATGCCGGTTTTTTGTAGGAGGAGCAATGAAAATTTACGGAACGGACCTTTGCCCCGATTGTTTAGCGGCAAAGAAAATTTTAGACGAAAAGAACATTCCCTACGACTACGTGGACGTGACGAAAAACATCGCCGACTTAAAGGCCTTTCTGCGGCTGAGAGACACATCCCCCGCCTTCGACGAGGTGAAAAAAGCGGGAAACATCGGCGTGCCCGCCTTTATTTCGGAAGACGGCGCCATTACCTTCGAGGTGGAAGCATATGAATAAAAAGACCCGCCTCTTAACGGCTACAGCCATTCTATGCGCCCTCTCCGTCACCTTGTCCACCTTGGTGGTCTTCCCCAATATGGCGCCCTTTCAACACGCCATCAATGTCATCGGCGCCGTGATCTTAGGGCCTTGGTACAATTTCCTCTGTGCCCTGTTAACCGGGCTCATTCGCATGGGCACGGGCAGGCCCATTACCTCCGTCATCGGCGCCGTGGTGGGCGCCCTGCTCTCGGGCCTCGCCTACAAAAAAACCGCATCCCTTCCCGCCACGTGGTTAGGCGAAGTGTTTGGCACGGGGATTTTAAGCGCCATCCTGTCCTATCCCTTTATGAAATACCTCTACGGATTGGATTTGGGCAGTCCCTTTTACTACATTCCCTTTTTCGTGCCCTCCACCGTGGTGGGCGCATCCATCGGCATCTTGGTGCTCTTGTCTCTGAAGCGGGCGGGCAAACTCTCCGATCTGGAACTGTGGAAAAAGTAAAAAAGCAATTGCAATTTCATTTTTTTCTGCTATACTGTTAGTAATCCTAACAAATATGAAAACGTCGAGCAGAAGCAAGTAGCTTCAGGTGCCCTTCTCAGAGAGTCGGTGGTTGGTGTGAACCGATGAAGTTCCCTGTTGTGAATGGGTCTGTGAGTGCGAGGTGAAGAAAAGTAGCCGAGCCGGTTCTCCCGTTACCGAGATAGGATATGTTAGTATCTAAAATAAGATGCGTCCTTTTGGGCGCAACTAGGATGGCACCGCGAATTCACCATTTGCTCCTATACGAGCAAATGGTTTTTTTGTGCCGAGAAAAGGAGTTATTATGAACACGAAAACACTGGTACAGGGCGCAATTTTTATCGCATTGGGCACGATTTTACACGCCGTCGTCCCCGGATTTTTTAACGGCATGAAGCCGGACTTTATGCTTTTTTGCTTAATCGCTTATATTATTCTGAATCCGAAGCCCCTGCCTACCTTGGCCATGGGCGTAGCCACCGGCGTTATGGCGGCATTAACCACCCAATTCCCCGGCGGTCAATTGCCCAGCATGTTTGATAAAATCATCGCCGCATTCGCTGTCCTTTTTATGGTGCGCGCCTTCCCCGGTGACGGCAATATTACAAAAGCTATTATTTATTTTATCGCCACCGTCATCAGCGGCGCCGTATTTTTGGGAACGGCCCTGATCTTCGTGGGTCTGCCCGGCGATGCAGCCTTTACGGCCATGTTTGTCGCCGTGGTTCTACCGACGGCAGTGATGACAGCGGTTTTAGGCGTGATCTTCGAAAGAGTCATCGCCGTGAATTACAAACGCAATCGCGCCTAGGCACTGAGAGCGAGGCGATCTCACCCTCGCTCTTTTTCTATGTCATTGAAATTGAGCGGGGCCTTTGGCCTGTGGTATAATACATAAGTTAACGCAACAGTAGAAGCGAAGGAGCGCGTATGATCGAGATCAAAAATCTAGTCTATCAATACGAGGACGGCGTGAAATGTGCGGTGGACGGCGTGAGCCTCACCATCGAAAAAGGGGAATTCGTCGCCGTCCTGGGCCACAACGGCAGCGGCAAATCCACCATGGCCAAGTGTTTAAACGGCCTCTATCGGCCCACCTCCGGCGATGTCATCGTCGATGAGATGAACACGAAAGATGAGGCGGATATTTGGAAGATTCGCGCCCGGGCGGGCATGGTCTTTCAAAACCCCGACAATCAAATCGTCGCCACGGTGGTGGAAGAAGACGTGGCCTTCGGCGCGGAAAATTTGGCCGTAGAGCAATCGGATCTTCGTCGGCGGGTCGACGAGGCGCTGGCGGCGGTGGAAATGACAGAATACAAAGACGATCAGCCCCACAAGCTTTCCGGCGGACAGAAACAGCGGGTGGCCATTGCGGGCATTCTCGCCATGAATCCCGATTACATTATTTTAGACGAACCCACGGCCATGCTGGATCCCGTGGGGCGTCAGGAAGTCATGAAAACCATCCTGCGCCTAAACAAAGAAGAGGGCAAGACCATTATTCTCATCACCCATTTTATGAACGAAGCCGTGCAGGCGGATCGGGTGGCGGTGATGGAAGAGGGCAAGCTCATTCTCGAGGGGCCGCCGCGGGACGTGTTTAATCAAGTAGACACCATGAAATCATTGGGTCTGGACGTGCCCCAGGTGACGGAGCTCGCCGCCCGATTAAAAGCCGTGGGCGTACCTTTGCCCGACGGGATCTTAGACAGAGAGGAGTTTGTCAGCGCCTTATGCCGAGTATCAGCATCCGAAATGTAAGCTACATTTATAATAAAGGCCTGCCCTTTGAAAAACGCGCCCTGGACGACGTGAGCCTGGACATCGGCGAAGGCGAGTTTATCGCCCTGGTAGGTCACACAGGCAGCGGCAAGTCCACCTTGGTTCAACATTTAAACGGCCTGATGGAGCCCACGGAAGGGGAAATTCTTTACGACGGCGTCAATTACCGGGAAAAGGGAAACAGCATCGCCGTCTTGCGCCAAAAAGTGGGCCTGGTGTTTCAATATCCGGAGTATCAGCTCTTTGAAGAAACCATCGCAAAAGATATCGCCTACGGCCCGAAGAATTTAGGCCTTTCCGACGAAGAAGTGGAAGATAGGGTGCGCCGGGCCATGGAAAAAGTGGGCCTGGACTACGACCAAAAAGGGGAGCAAAGCCCCTTCGCTCTTTCCGGCGGACAAAAGCGGCGGGTGGCCATTGCGGGCATTCTCGCCATGGAGCCGGAGGTCTTGGTCTTGGACGAGCCCACGGCGGGCTTGGATCCCCGAGGCAGCCGCGAAATTTTAGAAGAGATTCGCGGCATCTTTGAATCCACCGGCACCACCATCGTCCTCGTCTCCCACAGCATGGAAGAAGTGGCGCGACTGGCGAGCCGCATGATCGTTATGGACCGCGGCCGCGTCTCAATGGACGGCACGCCTCGGGAAATTTTTGCAAGAGAAAAAGAACTCCGCGCCATCGGCCTGGGCGTGCCCCAAGTGCGCCGCACCATGACCGATTTGGCGGAGAAGGGCATCGCCATCAAGGAAGACTGCATCACCGTCGATGAAGCATTCGACGAATTAAAGACATGGTGGGAGGGAAGACATGCTTAAAGACATTACCATCGGGCAGTATTTCCCCGCCAAATCGCCGGTTCATTCCCTGGACCCCCGCTACAAGATCATTATTATGACGATTTTCATCGTCAGTCTGTTCTTCATCAATCATTTTTGGCCCTACATCTTTATTTTCGCCTGGCTCTTTTTCACCATCGCCGCGGCGAAAATTCCCGTGGGCATGGTGGTGAAGGGCCTAAAGCCCCTCCGGCTCATTTTAATCTTCACCTTCATTATGAATGTGTTCTTCATTCCCGGTGAGGTGATTTTCAAACTGGGCTTTTTAACCATCTCAAGAGAAGGCCTTACACAAGCAATCTTTATGGCCATTCGCCTGGTGCTCCTCGTTATGGGCACGAGCCTGCTTACCTTGACCACCTCGCCCTTGGCCCTTACCGAAGGCATCGAAAAGCTCATGAGCCCCTTAAAACGCGTCGGCTTTCCCGCCCACGCCATCGCCATGATGATTACCATCGCCTTGCGCTTCATCCCCACCTTAATCGACGAGGCGGACAAAATCATGAAAGCGCAAATGGCACGGGGCGCCGATTTCGAATCGGGCAATGTGTTGAATCGGGCGAAAAACCTCGTGCCCCTTTTGGTGCCCTTGATTCTAAACGCCCTTCGCCGGGCGGAAGAGCTGGCTACCGCCATGGAAAGCCGGTGCTACCGCGGCGACGAACATCGCACGAAATTAAATCCCCTTCAACTGACAGGAAAAGACCATCTACTGTTTGCCGCAAATATGATCTTCTTCATCCTCGTTTCCGCCACGCGGTGGATGCCCGTGCCCTTGCCATGAGAAACATTTTAATCACCATCGCCTACGACGGCACGCACTTTCACGGCTACCAGGATCAGGGGCCGAAGAAGCTCCGCACCGTGGAGACCCTCTTAAAGGCGGCTCTGGAAAAGACCGTGCACCATCCCGTGGCCCTGCAGTCGGCGGGCCGCACAGACAAAGGCGTTCACGCCCTGGGGCAGAAGGCGAACTTCCTATCGGACACCGCCATCGATCTGGGCAACTTTCCCCGCGTGGTGAACTACCACCTGCCTCAGGATTTAAGCATCGTCGAGGCCGTGGAGGTGCCTCGGGATTTTCACGCCCGCTACGGCGCCAAAAGAAAGCATTACAAATACCGCATCTACAATGCCAAGCACAGAAACGGCATGCTGGACCGCTACGCCGTCCACGCGCCCTTTCCTCTGGACGAGCATCGCATGGCCCGAGCCCTGAAAAAAATCGAAGGCTTTCACGACTTTTCCGCCTTCATCGGCCGCTACGCATCCCCGGCCAATCCCAAGCGGGCCATCGACGAAATCACCGTCACCCGGGCGGGAGAGATTATCGAGGTGGATTTTTTCGGCAAAAGCTTTTTAAAAAACCAGATCCGCATCATTATGGGCTGTGCCATGGAAATCGGCCGCGGCCTCATGCCGGAAGATCAATTGCTCAAGGCCACGGAAACCCTGGACCGAAAGGATTTGGGCCCGACGGCTGCGGCCAACGGACTCATCCTGATGTCCATCGACTACGAATAGCACGGAAAACGTGCTATTTTTTTGCTTAAAATTCAGCCCGAACATGATATGATGAAAGACAATAAATAGAAAGAGGTGTACGATGCCCGGTAGTTTAAAAGTATTGGCCTGTTACCTAATGTGGGCCTTCCTCGTTTTGTATTGGCCCCTTTTCGGCGCCATGGATCCCTTGGCCGTCCTGTCCTTTCGGATCGTCTTTTCCATGCTCTTTTGCCTGATCGTCATGCTCATTATGGGAGAAGGCCCCGCCATCCTTGCCCTCATGAAAGACAAAAAGCAGATGCTCTTTCTTTTTTTCGCCGGCATCACCATTACAATTAACTGGGGCAGCTACATTATCGCCGTCATGACCGGCCGCGTCATCGACGCCTCCCTGGCCTACTATATGTCCCCGATCTTCAGCATCGTGTTGGGCTTTTTCATTTACAACGAACGGCTGAGGCCCATGCAGTGGGTAGCCTTTGTTCTGGCCATCATCGGTGTCACCGTGCCCATTATCGCCTACGGCCAAGTGCCCGTCTTTGCCATCATCATCGGCACCAGCTTCGCCGTCTACGGCGCCATAAAAAAACAAATCACCGCCTCGGGGATGCTGAGCATTTTCATGGAAACCCTGATGGTCCTGCCAATCGCCCTCATTTATCTCATGGCCTTCAGCCACCTCGAGGGCCTCGGCGTGCGAGACTATCTGCTCATCCCCACCATGGGCATCGCCACCACGGTGCCCCTTTTGCTTTTTGCCGTGGGCATGAAAGATACGAGCCTTTCCGTGGCAGGCGTACTCATGTACATTAACCCCACGATCCAGCTCCTCCTCGGCGTCTTTATCATGGGAGAAGACTTCACCACCATCCACGCCTGGATGTTCGTCTTCGTGTGGGCCGGCGTGGAACTGTTTCTGGCGGACGGATTCAGGGAGAGAAAGCGAAGTGGCGAGTTAAAAGAAGAACAGGCGGAATAAAACAGAACCGGCGATTCACGGCATCGGCTATCGCCGGTTTTTTGTTGAATCCTTATAAAATCCTTAAATTTGTTCCGTATACTCTTCTTAGAAAAAGAGGAGGAACAGGCAGTGGAAAAATACATTTTAGAGACGAAGGGATTAACCAAGGTATTTAAAGAGCAAACCGCGGTGAATCACCTGGATTTGAAGGTGAAAAAAAATTCTGTTTACGGGCTTCTCGGACCAAATGGCGCGGGAAAATCGACGACATTAAAGATGATTGCGGGAATGCTTCACAAGACATCGGGAGATATTTTATTTGATGGACATCCTTGGAGCCGCAACGATTTAGCGGCGATCGGTGCCCTTATCGAAACGCCGCCTTTGTACGATAATTTAAGCGCTGAAGAAAATCTGAAAGTGAGAACCCTGTTATTGGGATTGGGCGACGAACGAATCGAGGAAGTTTTGGAAATCGTCGATTTAAAGGATACGGGGAAAAAGAAGGCGGGACAATTTTCCATGGGAATGAAGCAACGGCTGGGCATTGCCATCGCCTTGGTGAACCGACCAAAGCTATTAATTTTAGACGAGCCGACCAATGGTCTGGATCCTGAGGGCATTCGGGATTTGCGTGATTTAATTCGGAGTTTCCCGAAAAAAGGCATGACAGTCATTTTATCCAGTCACATTTTAGGAGAAGTGGCGCAATCGGCCGACCACGTGGGAATTATCGTCGGCGGTGAATTAAAGTACCAAGAAAAAATTGCAGAAAACGACGATTTAGAGTCGCGCTACATGACGGTCGTCAATGGAAGCGAGGGGTGGCGCAAATGAAAAAATATATTCTCGCTGAGCATTTAAAGCAGAAGCATACCTTTTTAAAAACATTCGTTGTTATCATGTCCCTAATGCCCCTCGTTATGGCTTTCGTACTTATGCCGCCCTACTTTTCTGTCGATGCATACAACTGGTGGTATGTGATTCTATTGCCGGCGACCTTTGCTTTGGTGCCAGCCATGGTACATCGAAGAGATGATCGAAAATTGGATTACCGCGCCATTTTTTCTCTTCACATCGATCTAAAAAAAGTGTGGCTTGCAAAAGTACTTGTGGTTTCAGTGTATCTTTTATTCGCCTCTGCCATCCACATGACGGGTGTCGGAATCCTACAATCTTTTCTGGGTAGTCAACTGACGCCGAATCTGGGGTGGGACACCCTACTTTTTGCCAGTGGTGTATTATTTTTTGTAAACCTGTGGCAAGTGCCTTTGTGCCTGTTTCTGGCGAAGAAGTTCGGCTTATCGGCCGCCGTGTCCATCAACATCTTGTTGGGCGCGGCATTGGGGGTTATGTTCGCTGATACGTCCATGTGGCTCCTTTGTCCCTACGCGTGGGGTGCGCGTTTAATGGTACCGGTTCTGCACCTCCTGCCCAACGGTCTTGTGGCGGAAGTTGCCGAACCCATGATCGAAAACACGTCGATCATCATTCCCTGCGCGCTATCTCTTGGGATTTTTATCTTATTGTCCGGGATAACGGCTCGATGGTTTGCGACCCAGGAGGTAAAATGATGGGTAGAGTTTTAAAAGCAGAGCTTTATAAAATTAAACACACGTGGATTCTTTGGATCCATGGTATTTTACCGGTACTCTACGCCCTAGCCTTCTATGCGGCATGTCAATTTACAGGCATAAAAAATTTTATGCCCGATGAGACGATTCAGAACTATTTCACGCTTTTAGGCGCGGCAGTGCCCATCGTAGTCGGTGTTTTGATATCCAAAGTGGCGGATATGGAAAGCGGCGCAGGCCATTTTCAACTGTTGCTTTCGGCGCCGTCAAGGACGAGGGCTTATTTGGGAAAAGCGGGGGCCCTGTTTCTTGGATTCATTTGGGCGACGTCCGTAGCCGTCGGCGTCTTTGGAGGGCTTTTCGGTCACCAAACACGTGCTGTTTGGTTTGCGGCGCTGTTGCTTCTTTTAGCCGCATCCGTTGCCGTCTACTTGATTCACTTGTGGGTGGCATTGGCACTGGGTTCGGTTCCGTCCATGGGTCTTGGTGTTGCAGAAACACTCATCGCCCTTCTCGCCATCACCGGATTAGGCGATAAGATTTGGTATTTTATCCCCTGCACCTGGCCCGCACGCTTGCCGGGGACCTATATTTTAGCCAGTTCGTATCAAAACCATTCCTTTCTAGCAGCAGAGATGGCGAAGTGGGGATTTTCGGCCCTTCCCATGACGGCAGTGATCTTTATCGGCTCCGTCATTTGGTTTAATCGGTGGGACGGAGGACAATGGGGCGATTGAAAACCTATAAATAATCAATTAAGAAGAAAAAGCGCTAGATGCATAGCGGAGGTGATTTTGTGGCGACGATACTTGCCGTCGACGACGAAGAGGATATGCTCGTGTTAATCGAAAATATTTTAAAGAAGAATGGCCATTGCGTTCATGCGGTTAAAAATCCTTTGTCATTAGACGAAAACAATTTACGAAAATACGATTTAATTTTGCTGGACGTTATGATGCCGTCAATCGACGGCATGGCATTTTGTAAAAAAATCCGTAGTAAAGTAGACTGCCCCATTCTCTTTTTAACGGCAAAGTCCATAGAGGCAGACATTGTGGAAGGGCTTTTAAGCGGTGGAGACGACTATATTACGAAGCCTTTCGGTGTACAGGAATTGCTCGCGCGGGTGGAGGCTCACTTAAGGCGCGAGCAGAGAGAAAAGCACGCCGGATTCAACCTCGGATCGATTCGATTCGATCTGTC
The DNA here is from genome assembly GCF_037892835.1 of Peptoniphilus sp. HCN-40583. Taxonomy (NCBI): domain Bacteria; kingdom Bacillati; phylum Bacillota; class Tissierellia; order Tissierellales; family Peptoniphilaceae; genus Peptoniphilus; species Peptoniphilus sp. HCN-40583. The sequence goes on along the minus strand of NZ_JBBKBU010000003.1, from coordinate 90,822 downwards.
TTCCAAGACTGTTTTTGTCGCAGAAGAAAAAGTACCCTTGACGAAATCCGAGTACCGGATTTGTGTGCTTCTGGCCAAGAGAAAAGGGCAGGTGTTCTCCAAAGAACAGATTTATGAACAGACCTTCGGCTACGAGAGTGCAGGCGATGCCTCCGCTGTTTCTGAGCATATAAAAAATATTCGCGCCAAGTTTCAACGGGTCGGCGAAAATCCCATTGCGACTGTTTGGGGGATCGGATATAAATGGAACTAAACAGAAAAGGGCAGTCCCTTCAGCTCATATTTTTCAAATATTTACTCAGTGTCGCCTTTGGGCTTGCGGTATCCGCGGGTCTTGCACTCCTTCTTTTTACGATGGCGTATCGCCATAACGGAATCGTACCAGCTGATGCGACGGAACAATCGATTCTTCAAAACAAGACGAAGATCGCCGAAACAGAGCCTTTCGATTCCTCTCTGATTCCTGAGAATGTCGGTTACGCATATTTCGCAGACGACGGACACCTGATTTCCTCCAATATGTCGGCGGTGGAGAGGAAAAAAGCCGTGGCCTTTCTCCGGGGAGAGGTTATGTCTACGCCGTCTTCCTCTTTTATGGAGATCAAGCGCCCGGAAGGCGTGGTGGTAACTCACTACACACTGAAACCTCGCTACACCGATCCGTGGATGGAGGATCATTTCCCGCCCGTGAACTATTTCTTTGCCGTTCTCATGGTAAGTTTATGCTTCATAAGCGCCATGGCCATTACCGTGATTTGGGCGAGGCGATTGACGAAGCAATTGACGCCCATGATCGAGGCGTCGGAAGAAATTGCGAAACAAAATTTAGATATTGAAATCGGAACGTCCACCATTAAAGAATTTAACGGCGTGTTAAATGCGTTGGAAAAGATGAAAATCGCCTTGGATCAATCCTTAAGAGAAAATTGGTCGGAAGAAGCGAAGCGGAAAAATCAAATTTCCTCTCTTGCTCACGACCTAAAGACGCCCGTCGCTATTATTCAGGGAAATGCGGAATTATTGAAAGAGACGAAATTATCTGATGAGCAAAGAGGCTATGTTGATTTCATTGCAAAAAATTCTTCGCGGATTTCGGCCTATGCCCACGCCCTCGTACAGGTAAACCAATCGAGCGCTATCAAGGAGTTGGATTTAAAAAGAGTGCACGTCCCTATTGTCGTGGAAAAAATAAGAGCTCTTGCGCGGGAAATAGCGGTAGCTCATGGGCGACCTATCGATGAATCCACTCATACCGGAGATGGCTTTGTGTCGGTGGATTATAAACAACTCGAGCGCGGCGTGCAAAATCTATTGATGAATGCCGTTCAATATGCGCCCGAGGCATCGGCGGTAGAACTGCTTATTACGACTCGGGAAAACTTCCTCGAGATCACCGTAGGAGATCGCGGTCCGGGGTTTTCCGACGAGGATTTAATCCGTGCCTCGGAACCCTTTTATCGCGGAGATAAGAGTCGACACAGCTCGACCCATTACGGCTTGGGGCTTTACACGGCGAAAACCGTCGCCGACTTGCATCACGGCAGCTTGCGACTGACGAATCGCTCATCGGGGCAGGGAGCGATGGTTACTTTGATGCTGCCTCTGGAAAATTCTTTATAAATTTATAGAAGGCTCTGTCTGATCTTTTTTAGGTTTAGACAGAGCTTTTTTTATTGACAAGTGTTCACTGCTGTTATACACTGTTATAGAAATGAGGGATAGCCATGGACATCATCATTGACAATTCCGCCTCTCTGCCCATCTATGAGCAGCTGCGGAATCAAATTCGCGATCAAATTATAAACGACGTGCTGGCATACGACGAGCAGCTTCCTTCCATTCGCGTCCTCGCCAAGGATCTTTCCATCAGCATTATGACGGTAAAAAAAGCCTACGATGCGCTGGAGACGGAAGGCTTTATCGTGACGCGGCAGGGGAAGGGATCTTTTGTCGCCGAGAAAAACGAGAATGTGGCGCGGGAAATCTTGCAAAAAGAAATCGAAGCACATATGGAAGCCGTCGTCGCCATTGCACAGGATTATGGTATCGACAAGAAAGAGATTGTCGCCATGCTGGATATTTTCTTCGGAGGTGAATAATGGATCGAGTCGCTTTAAAAAATATTCGGAAGGAATACAGCGCCTTTACCCTGGACGGGGTCAGTTTTCCCGTGAAAGAGGGATTTATTACGGGCTTTATCGGTCCCAACGGCTCGGGCAAGACGACCACCATTCGCGCTATTTTAAATCTCAATCATTTAAACGGAGGAGAGGTGCTTTACCGCGGCGCGCCGCCGGAAGACAACGACTACCTGCAGGATATGGGCATCGTCCTCGACGAGTCTTATTTTCCGAAAGATTGGTCCGTGGAAGACGTGAACAATGTCTTGTCCGTGGGCTATAAAAATTGGAAGGTTGCGGAATTTTCGAAGCGGGTGGCGGGATACGGCATCGACGAAAAACTAAATGTGAAGAGCCTTTCCCGGGGCATGACGACGAAGCTTATGCTCGCTGCCGCTCTGTCTCACGGCGCCAAGACCTTGGTCTTGGACGAGCCCACCAGCGGGCTGGATCCCCGCTCTCGCGACGAATTCCGCGACACCATTCAACGCTACATGGCGGAGGATGAGGAGCACACCGTGCTCTTTTCCACCCACATTACGGAAGATTTGGAAGCCATCGCCGATTACATCGCTTTCATTATGGACGGCGAGATGATTTTTTACGGCACGAAAGACGATTTTTTGGAAGCTTACCGCATCGTCAAATGCAGCGAAACCAAGCTAAGCGGTGTGGATCCGAAAAAAATTCTCGGCAAGAAAAAAACCTCCACCCATGTGGAAGTGTTGGTGGCGGCGGAGGCAGCGAAGGCTTTCGACGAAAATACCGTGGTGGAGAAGCCTTCCATCGACCGCATTATGACGTTTTACCATCGAGGTGATGACGATGTTTAAAACCTGCAAAATGGATTTTTTGGGCATTCGCCCTTATATCACTTGGAAACCCATCGCTTTTTTCATCCTGTTTTCCGTGGGCTTTACTTATTTTACGGATCTTTCTTTTTTCCCCATGGTCTTCGCCATGACCATGTCTTTGATGATCATGACCTATCCCTTCGTCACGGGAGAAGATTCCGGGACGGAACGGCTCTACCGCATGATCGGCATGGAAGATGAGGACACGGTGCGGGGGCGCTACCTTTATTCTTTCGTGGTATTTCTCGTCACGACGCTTGTCGCCCTCGTCATTATGAACGGCGTGAATCTGGCGAAAAGCGGCGCGCTTATTATCGGCGAAAGCTTGGCCGTCGGCGGGGGTTATCTCGTCATGTACATCCTTTTTATGGACATCAATGTGCCGATTTTCTTTGCCGTGGGTCACAAAAAAGCCAAGGCAGTGGCCGGGGCAGCCCTCATCGCCGCGACATTAGTTGTCGTCGGCATATCCGGCTTTGCCGCCTCGGCATTCCCAAAGGAAGTCAAGGCCCTGTACCTGTGGGCGACGAATCACGTGGCGCTCATCGCGCTTTTCGGCATCGTGTTCATGGTGCTCATGACCATGCTTTCTTATGCCGTCGCCTTAAAAAAATTCAAGAGGAGAGATTTATAGCACATTTCGAAAAAAGGAATAAAAAAAGACGCCCGTAGGCGTCATTTGGAGCTAACGAGGGGATTTGAACCCCTGACCTGCTGATTACGAATCAGCTGCTCTACCATCTGAGCCACGTTAGCGAATACTCCTATTATTCTAGGCTATAGGGGAGAAAAATGCAAGTGTCCTGTAAAATTTATTTCAACGAGGCGGGCGGCGATTGAAACGGCCCGCCTTTTATAGTACCATGAGAGTGGTATGGTATGATCCCGGGGAGCCGGGATTTTTTAAATAGAGAGGACGAGCACGTGTCCATAGCAGAAATTGAACGAAGCATTATAAAAAAATATCGGAAGACCATTTGGCGCCGTTTTATTAAGGGCATCAACGACTACGACTTAATCGAAGACGGGGATGTCATCGCCGTGGCCATTAGCGGCGGCAAGGATTCTTTGCTTCTCGCGAAGCTCTTGCAGGAATTGAAGCGCCACGGCAAGAAGCAGTTTGAGCTTTTGTTTTTAACCATGGATCCGGGCTACTTGCCCGCCATTCGAACGCAGGTGGAGGACACGGCGAAGGCCATGGGGATTCCCCTTCAGATCTACGACAGCAATGTCTTTGAGGTGGCGGAGGACATGGGCGGGGAAAAGCCCTGCTACATGTGCGCCCGCATGAGGCGTGGGAGCCTTTACGACAAGGCGAAGTCGCTTGGGGCGAACAAGCTGGCTTTAGGCCACCACTTCGACGATGTCATCGAGACGGTGATGATGAATGTGCTTTTCGGGGGCAGCTACAAGACCATGATGCCGAAGCTTCATTCCACGAATTTCGAGGGCATGGAGCTGATTCGCCCCATGATTTTTATTCGGGAATCGGACATTCGTCAGTGGGTGAAATACAATGACCTCACCCCCATCGATTGCGCCTGCACGGTGACGGCAAAGGAAAATTTCGGCGCCCGTGCCTATGTGAAAAACCTCATCGAGTCCATTGCGGAGGAAAATCCAAACGTGGCCATGTCCATTTATCGCTCGGCGGAAAATGTGGAGCTCGGGGCGATTTTAGGTTATAAAGACAGTGAGGGAGAGAAGCACAGCTTTTTGGAACATTACGAAAGGAGCGAGTAGTATGCGACTGATTTCATGGAATGTGAACGGCATTCGCGCCGCCATAAAAAAGGGCTTTATGGATTTTTTCAACGACGTGGATGCGGACATTTTCTGCTTGCAGGAAACCAAGCTTTCCGCGGGCCAGCTGGATATGGAGCTTGAAGGCTACCACCAATACTGGAACTACGCGGAGAAAAAAGGCTACAGCGGCACGGCGGTTTTCACGAAGGAAGAGCCCATCCACGTGTCCTACGGCATCGACATGGAAGAACACGACAAGGAAGGGCGGGTCATTACCTGCGAATACGAGGATTTCTTCCTGGTGACCTGCTACACCCCCAATTCCCAACGGGGCCTGGCCCGCTTGGATTACCGCATGGAATGGGAAGAGGATTTTCGCAAGTATCTGAATATGTTGGATCAGGTGAAGCCCGTGGTGCTCTGCGGGGATTTAAACGTGGCCCACAAGGAAATCGACCTGAAAAATCCCGCGGCCAATCGTAAAAACGCGGGCTTTTCCGACGAAGAACGCAGCCAATTTCAAAATCTCTTGGACGCCGGCTACACGGACACCTTCCGCCACCTCTACCCCGATGCGGCGGATCGCTACAGCTGGTGGAGCTACATCACCAAGGCCCGGGAAAGGAACGCCGGTTGGCGCATCGATTACTTTGTGGTGAGCGACCGTTTGGCCGATGCTATTGTGGAGGCGGACATTCGCGACGACATTTTCGGCAGCGACCACTGCCCGGTGTATTTAGAATTGGATCTTTAGAGAATCCATTGAAAAATGGCGGGTAACAGGGTAAAATCTATTGTGGTATATGAAATAAATATTTAAAAGAAAGGTGATACAATGGCAGCAACGCGATTTGTAAAAATCAATGAACACGTCCACTACATCGGTGTAAACGACCGCTACACCCATTTATTTGAAGGCATGTGGCCCCTGCCCGACGGCATCAGCTACAACTCCTATCTCTTCGACGGCGGTAGCAAGACCTGTCTTTTAGACTGTGTCCGCATCGACTCCGTGTCGGAATTTTTCGAAAAATTAGACGACGCCCTCGCCGGCAGAGAGCTCGATTTCGTCGTGGTCAACCACATGGAACCGGACCACACCTCTTCCTTAAAGAGCGTGTTGGAACGCTACCCGGAATGTAAGATCATTACCAACAAAAAAGCTGTCACCATGATGGAAAACTTCTACTCCGTCGGCGAAGACCGCGCCATTCTCGTAGCAGACGGCGAATCCGTGGACATCGGCGAACGGAAGCTCACCTTCTACACCACGCCCATGGTACACTGGCCCGAATCCATGGTCTGCTTCGAAGAAGAAACGGGCATTCTCTTCAGCCAAGACGCGTTCGGCGGCTTCGGCACCTTAGACGGCGCTATTTTCGACGACCAAGTGGATTGGGAAAAATACCGCGAAGAAACCATTCGCTACTACACCAACATCGTCGGCAAGTACAGCGTTCAAGTCATCCGTGCCCTGAAGAAATTAGGCGGCTTGGACATTAAGATGATTTGCCCGGACCACGGCCCCGTATGGCGCGACAACATCGGCCGCATCGTGAGCCTTTATAGCGATTTAAGCGAACAAAAAACCGAAGACGGCGTCCTCATCGTCTACGGCTCCATGTACGGCAACTCCGAACAAGTCGCTGAAGCCATCGCCCGCTCCTTAACCCAAGAAGGCGTGCGCAACATTCGCATTCGCGACGCATCCAAGACCCATATCAGCTATTTAATCAGCGAAACCTGGAACTACAAGGGCATTATCTTGGGCTGCCCCACCTACAATGTAGGCCTGTTCCCGCCCATGGCCAATTTGGTCGAGGTGTTGAAGAAACAAAAGATGAAAAATCACATCTTAGGCACCTTCACCAACGCCAGCTGGGGCGGCGGCGCGGAAAAAGTATTCGCCGCCTTCGCCGAAGAAAGCAAATGGGAAGTGCTCCCCACCACCGTGGATGTTATGGGCGCCCCGAAACAAGAAGACTTAGACAAATGTGCACAATTGGCCAAGGAAATGGCCGAAGCCTTAAAGGCAAGCAAGTAATGAGAAGCGTCGGGAAACCGGCGCTTTTTTGTATGGAAGGAAAAAATTCTGGTTCTATGTTAATCATTGGGGAGTCTAGTGAAAACTAGGCTCCTTTTTATTTTCCTAAAAGCCATTCATTACCGATCTTTTGAACAAACGAAAAGCAGTTTCGTTCGAAAATGATGAAAGTTTTGCTTCACAAAGGTGACACGCTTCACGGTCTTGATCTTGTTGTGCGTTCCTTCCACGTCGCCGTTACTCCAAGGGTAATCAAAGCTGCTGGTGATCTCCTCGAACCAGTTGTTGTAAGCGCGCAAGCAGTTGCGCCACTCCTTTCGCCCGCTTTTCTTAGCCTCTTTCGTCCGGTTTGTGGAAAGAAGGCTTCTTTTACGCTTTTAAAGGTACCGCACATATCGCTGACAAAGATTTCAACGCCGCGCCTTTCCGTGCGATCGATGGAGGGGAAATACCTAGCTAAATCCTCGCCGTAGCACGTGGGAAGAATGTCGATGATTTCCTTCGCTTCCCCATCGGCCAAGGTGGTTTGGTACTTGCTTCCGCCGCTGTCTCCCTTAAACTCGTCGATACAAAAGACGCGGGGCAGCCGTTGACGGGGCACAAACAAACAAGCCACGATGCGGAAAATGCTCGTCGATCAAATGCCCACTTCCCGTGCCAGCTCCGACACCGAACGGATATCTCGAAAAGCATCCACCACATAAGCGATTAAACGCTTTATCATCTGTTTACCCTTGGCGGCAAAGGAAAGGGGAGCTTCAAAGCGCGCCCCGCAATCCTTGCAATCATAGCGCGTCTTCCTAACGCGAAAAACCACGTGCTTACGCCGCATCGGTGCGTCTCGAAGCAATTGCTCCCGGTGATCGTGAACCCAGGCATGGGTCGATCCACAGTGAGGACAAACCCGATCATGAACGGGTTTACAATCAATGGTAATCAGACGTCTTTCTTCTGACACACCGGTAACCTCGGCATTTTGTATTCCTAAAAGTAATGTGGTAATATTGTTTTGCAGTCGTTTGACCCCCTTTATTTTATTGTGGTGATTTAATTTTAGGCGATAGGGAAAACAAGTGCTATCTTTTTGCATAAAAATATCCATTGAGGAGGTCACTCTACCCCAATGGATATTATAAAGCCTGTTTTTTTGTGGAAATGTATGGCAAACTATACTTAACCAAATGAAAGAAGGCTAAATAATGAAAAATGAATTGAAGAATATAGAAAACCGTTAGGGTTATCTCAATACAGACTGGGGAAGAAGATTGGAATATCAATAACTGTGGGATTAAAATATACTAGGACTTATTTTCATAAAGATGGTTACTATGTATATGGATGGTCTCCAACTAGTTTGTCGGTGAGAAGATATTAAAAGGGTAGTAAAAATGAGTAATAAATCAAAGCTATTTTTATCTATACTGCAAATAATAGCAGGAGTACTCGCTGCTGTGGTTTTTGTTAAGAGTATTATTAATGGCGGAAGTATAGAGATGATAATAATATCATTAATGACGATGATATTGGGCATAACAAATGGTGTTAAAAATTTACGTGATAAAAATAAAGATAAGAATGGGCTAAATGTTTAGTCCATTTACGGTACAAGTTGTTTTTACTTGGAAGGAAAAAATTTCATCAGCTTACAGTCGTCTGTGGCCCATAAAGCATTGAAAAACTGTCGGGGGGGGGTATAATAAAAGTAGGAAAGCACAAACTCTTCTGCTACGATCCATTGATTATGGGTGATTTTTTGTAAATTCACCGTGGAAGCAAGAGATGACGTGAAGTGTAAGATAAAATGCAATCATCTACGGATGATCGAAGGAGGTTTTTTATGAAAAAGTTGGCCACATTATTAATCTGCTTGCTGCTCCTTCCCTCGACGGCCCTGGCGAAGGGAGCCGCTCCCATCGCGATTTACGTTAACGGCCGGGAGCTGATAGCCGAAGAAACGACGCCCGTCATTCGCCACGACCGCACCTTTCTGCCACTGCGTGCCGTCACCGAAGAGCTGGGCTACACCGTGGCGTGGGACGGCGATAAAAAAGAAGTCACCTTGACGAAGGGCGACGCTTCCGTGGTCATGACCATCGGAAAGAAATCCTATCGCCGCGGCAAAAAAGACGCGGCCATGGACGTGGCCCCTTATCTTGAAAAGGACCGCACCTTTATTCCGGCACGCTACTTAGGCGAAGCCACGGGGCTTCCCGTCAAGTGGATGCCGAAGGAGCGCGTCGTCACCGTGGGCAGCTATCCCCAAAAGGATGCGCCGGCGAATGAGCGCATCTACGTTAAGGAAGTGGACATGTCCTTTGTGCTGCCCAAGGATGTGGCGATCTCCTACAAGCTCGAAGGCAAAAGCCTCGACTTCTACGAAAAATCCAATGACGATGCGGGCAGCGACGGCTTCCTCTTCTCCCTTTCCCGTGTGGAAAATCCGCGGACGGAGTGGGAAAATTGGCCCGTCATCCTCGCCTACAAAGACGGCGTTTATTACGGCGCGGACTTCAGGGGCGATCCGGCGATGATTCAAGACAAGACGCTGAAGGCAAAATTTGAGAAAGCCCACGACCGCATCGACGACATCTTGATGACGGTCCGCGTAGGAAAATAATAAAGAGATGGACGAAATCCTGTCGGCGAAAATGCCTCGGAATTTTATCCCGGAAACAAAAAACGCCTCTACCAAGCTCGGTAGAAGCGTTTTGTTTTTTATTCATTATCTCATGGTAACCATTTCTTCCGCCCCGGTGGGATGAATGGCCACGGTGGAATCGAAGTCGGCTTTGGTGGCGCCCATTTTCACGGCCACGGCAAAGCCCTGCATCATTTCGTCCACGCCTTCGCCGACGGCGTGAATGCCCACGATTTTCTCCTCCTCGCCGGCGCAGACGAGAAGCATTTTATTGGTGAGCCCGTCGGCCGCCACGCTGGAGCGCATGTCTGTAAAGGAAGTGTCGTAGACCTTGATGTTTTCTTCGCCGTAGGCTTTTACAGCGGCTTTTTTCGTGAGGCCCACGGAGCCCATGGGCGGGTGGGAGAAGACCACCGTGGGAATGTCTTCGTAGACCAAGTGGGCGTCTTTCTTGCCGCCGAAGAGGCGATCGGAGAGGCGGCGTCCGGCTGCGATGGCCACGGGAGTAAGATCCAATTTTCCCGTGACATCGCCGACGGCATAAATGCCCTTTTGGCTCGTATTTTCGTAGGTGTCGGTGACGATGCGGCCCTTGTCGTCCACATCGACGCCGGCCTTGTCTAAATTCAGATCCTTCGTGTTGGGGGTGACGCCGCCGGCCCAAAGGATGCGGTCGTAGACGGCGGCGGTGCCGTCTTTAAAGGTGACTTTTATGCCGCCATCGACCTTTTCGAAGCGCTTGGATTCCGTGTCGAAGTGAATGTTCACGCCGCCTGCCTGAATCATTTTCGTGACTTCATCGGTAATGGCTTCGTCGAATTTTTTTAAGATCCGATCCCCGCGCACCAGGTAGTGGACCTCCACGCCCATGCCGGCGAGGAAGGAGGAAAGTTCCGTGCCGATGTAGCCGCCGCCGACGACGGCCGCGGATTTCGGCAGTTCTTCCCAGCGGAAAAAGTCGTTGGAATAATCCACCAACTCGCCGCCCTCAATGGGGCAGGGCGTGGGGGAGGCACCGGATGCGATGGTAATGTGCTCGGCGGTGTATTCTTCGCCGCCCACTTCCACGGTGTTGGCGTCCACAAAGCGTGCTTGGCCCTGAATGTGGGTAATGCCGTTGTTCTTCATGTTTTTTTCGTAGGCGCTTCGAGCCCGATCCACATAGGCCATTTGGGACTCTCGCAGCTTCTTGTAGTCGAAAGACCACGGGCCGAGGTCGTAGCCGTAGGGCGATGTTTCCGTTTCCAGTGTGCGGCGAATGCCCGAGGCGTACCAAAGGATTTTTTTCGGCACACAGCCCCGGTTCACGCAGGTGCCGCCTAATTGGTTTTGTTCGACGACGGCCACCTTGGCGCCGTATTGGGCTGCCCGATTGGCCGTGGCAATGCCGCCGCTGCCGCCGCCGATAACGATATAATCAAATCTATGAGACATAAGAACTCCTTTCACAGATAAAATAGCGTAATAAAAAAAGAGGATTCCATGATCCTCTTTTTAATATACCCATTTTTATACGAGATCCATCAAATATTCGACGCCGATGGCGACGATAACCACGAGGGCGGAAATGACGAAGCCGTGAAGCATGGGGCCGGTGCCGGCGCTCTTCATATCTTTTAACGACGTCTTCAGGCCGATGCCTGCCAGGGCCATTACCATAAGGAATTTGCTGATGACCTTGAAATTTTGGCTAACTGCGGCGGGAATGAAGCCGGCGGTGTTAATGACCGTAAGTGCCAGGAAGCCCAGAATGAACCAGGGAACCACGTGGGTCAGGGAGAATTTTGCCTTTTCGTGTTTGTGTTCCTCTTTGGATTTTAAGTGGGCGCTGATCAAAGCGAAGATGACGACGGTAGGAATGATGACCAAGGTTCTGGTCAGTTTTACCATGGTGGCGAAGTCCCCGGCGCCGTCGGAGAAGGCGTAGCCTGCGGCCACAACCGACGAGGTGTCGTTCACCGCCGTGCCTGCCCAGAGGCCGTAGGCCATGTCGGAAAGGCCCAGAGCGTGGCCCATAAGGGGGAAGGCGACGATCATGACCATGTCGAAAATAAAGGTGGCGCTCATGGCGTAGGCGATGTCCAAATCGTCGGCTTCGATGACCGGGGCGATGGAAGCGATGGCGCTGCCGCCGCAAATGCCCGTGCCGGCGGAAATCAGATTGGACATTTTCCAGTTCAGTCCGAAGAATTTACCGGAGAAGTGGCCCAGGCCGAAGCAGGTGAGCAGGGTAAAGATCATGACAGAAAGGGACAGGCGGCCCACTTGGAACACCGTGGCCATGTTTAAGGATGCCCCCAGTAAAATAATCCCCAGCTTCAATAATTTTTTCGAAGCGAAGGTGGCGCCTTTGTGGACGGGATGGTCGGAGGCTAAAAAATGATTGATGATCATGCCTATAAACAGTGCGATCACCGAGGCGCTGATTAAGGGCTTAGGCAGTATGCTTTCGATAAATCTTGAGGTCGCGGCGATGACGACAGTCAACAGGACCCCGGGAATAATTGCTTGGATGGATTTCAACGGTATGCTCCTTTCTTTGTGCATTGATCATCTCATAAAACTGAGATAAAATAAAATTATAATTCATTATGGAGCGATAACGAAACGATATGGAGGCATTGTGGACATTCGATTAAGTACCTTTTTGGAAGTGCTGGCCACGGGCAATTATACCCGGGCGGCGGAAAATTTACACATTACCCAACCGGCAGTGACCAAGCACATGCGTTCCTTGGAAGAGGAATTCGGCGCCGTGTTTTTTCGCTACGACGGCAAGAAAATGGTGCCCACCGACGATGCCCGGGTCCTGGAAAATTACGCCCGCAGTCAGCAGAAAAATTACCGGGACACCCTGGATCATTTCAAAAAAGAAAAGGCCCGCACCATTCGCATCGGCCTTACGAAAACCCTGGGGGAATACGCCTATGCCCAAAAGCTCGCCGCCTTGGTGAAGGATCGCCCCAACGATTTCGTCTTGACCGTGGACAATACGGAAGCCCTTTTGGAGCGGCTGCGAAACGCCCGCTTGGATTTTCTCATGGTGGAAGGGCAGTTTGCGAAAAATGAATTTGATTTCGATGTGTTAAAAGAAGAAACCTTTACGGGCATCTGCAGCGTCGATCACTCTTACAAGAACCGCACCCTTGCCATGGAAGAGGTAACCGGGGGCTGTTTGGTCGTGCGAGAGTCGGGGAGCGGTTCACGGGAAATCCTCGAAGATAAACTGCGCTACAAAGGCTACGAAGTGCGGGACTTTAAGCGCCTCGTCACCACATCGAGCTTGGCGTTGATTTCGCAATTGGTGGCGGCGGATGTAGGCATCTCCTTCGGCTACGAAAGCATTGCGAAAAACAATCCCCGCCTCGCCACCTTTCATGTGGAAGGCATTACGGACCGCCACGAATATACCCTGGTGGCATTAAAAGGCACCGGCGGCATCGAATTGTATCGACGATTAGTGGAAGGGGACGAATCCCTGTAAACACAAGAAAAGTGAAAAGTCCTTTCCCCGAGCTTAGGGGAGAGGGCTTTTTATGTCTGTTTCGCAAGCGTCGCGTTTGCATTTCAAAAGTCGGCAAAAAGAAAACCCCCGGCAATTGCCGAGGGCTCTTTAGCAGTATGAGTTATTTTATTTCAATAAGTGTTCGTATTCAGCAGGGGACGTCCGTTTGCGATCGTCTTTGAAGAAGTCTTTTTCCAAAGCGACGACGACGCCGGAAAGTCCGATCAAGCCGATTAAGTTCGGGACAGCCATTAAAGCATTGAGAATGTTAGCGACAGTCCATGCAAGGTCTAAGTTCATAACGCAACCGACAAAGATCATGATGATATAAACGAGCTTGTAGGGTTTGCCGATGCCTGCGCCCAAGAGGTAGCGGGCGGAGGTTTCGCCGTAGTATTCCCAACCGAGAATGGTGGAGAATGCGAAGAGCAATAAGCCTAAGGATACGATGTAACGACCGATGGCCAAGTGCATATCGAATGCCGTGGATACGAGGGCCGATGCATCGGTTATGCCTTTATCCAAAACGCCGGATGTAATGATTACCAGTGCGGTAATGGAGCAGACAACGAAGGTATCCAAGAAGACTTCCGTTACACCCCACATCCCTTGACGGGTCGGGTGGTCGGTAGATGCCGTGGCGTGGGCGATAGGCGAAGAACCTAAGCCGGCTTCATTGGTGAAGACACCGCGGCTGACGCCGTTGCGCATAGCCAACATAATGGTGTAGCCGATAACACCGCCGCCGACTGCCGACGGATTGAAGGCACCGACGAAGATGGCGCGAATGGCGAAGGGAAGCATGTGGGCGTTAGAGATAATGATGATTAAACCACCTGCGATATAGAAAGCTGCCATAAAGGGAACGAGCTTTTCTGTAACTTTGGAGATGGATTGGATCCCGCCGATAATAACGACGGATGCGGCGACGGTAATGACCACGGCAGTGATCATGGGCGGAACGTTAAAGGATGATTTCAACGTACCGGCGATGGCGTTGGATTGTACGGAACAACCGATACCGAAGCAGGCAACACCTGCCAGGAAGGCGAAGCACTTGCCTAACCAGGGTTTCTTTAAACCGCGGTCTAAGTAGTACATGGGGCCGCCGGCATAGCCGTCTTCGGTTTTCACGCGATAGGCGACTGCCAAGTTTACTTCAGAGAACTTCGTACACATACCGAAGAATGCGGCAACCCACATCCAGAATACGGCGCCGGGACCGCCGCCTAAGATGGCGACCGATACGCCGACGATGTTACCGGTACCGACCGTAGCGGCCAGTGCCGTAGATAAGGCTTGGAAAGGCGAGATGGCGCCTTCTTCAACTTCGTGCTTTTCGAACATTTTGCCCATCGTATTTTTCAAAATATAGCCGAAACGACGGGCTTGGACGAAGCCGGTGCGGACGGATAGGATAATGCCTGCGCCGACGAGTAATACGATTAGAGGAACACCCCATAGGAACGCATCAATTTTACCTAGTACATCTGCTAAACTCATAAGTCACCTCCGAATAAGTATGAATAACTGCTTGTGAATACATTATACACCTCTTTTTAAAAAATTAAACCTCTTTTTACAAAAAAACGGACGTTTTTTAAAAATGTTTTTTCGCAGAAAGCCATCGGTCATAAAAATATCAAGAAATGCAGGTTGTTAAAAATAAAATTTATAACGACAGAGGCTGTGAGAAAATTATTTAAGGCAAAAAGGGGGAGCGGACGGATGGCGTTAAAATCGGGGAGGCCATCTCCACATAAGATCAAATATCAAAATAATGAATGATCTATAAGTTAATTGACCGTGGGAGAGGGTGGGCTTTCGCCGAAAATTTTGCTTTTTTCAGTAGGGGATCTAGTTTTAGTGGAGCGGATGAAAAAATGCGAGGGGATCCGCTTTTTCTTTCGACGTCCTGTAAAGAAAGTGCGGGGAGGGCTGTTAAAAATGGTATGCCGCTGGGCGCGGCGTGAGCCGAAGCAAAAGCCGAGGAATGAAAGAAGGTGGTAAGAATGATTTTTTTACACCTATATGACTTGTCAGGGAAAGGCGACCGTGTTATACTCGAAAAAGAGTGCAAGGCACGAAGGGGTACACCACCGCGGGTGTAGTTCCTTCGTGCTTTTTTTGTTTTGTGAGGAGGTGACCGTGAAGATTAACGGGAAGGTCGTGGCATTAGACGGCCCCGCGCCTTTAATCGACGTGTTGATTCGCGCAGGCTACGACGCTTGTGGCGTGGCCCTGGAAATGAACGGGCAGCTGGTGAAGCGGGCGGACATGGCGAAGACAATGGTCGATGACGATGATGTGTTGGAGGTGTTTTCTTTTACCGGTGGAGGTTAAACGAGAAGACGTCTTGGCGCGTCAAAGGCCCGAGATCAACGATGCCGTGAAGGATTTTACCGTCGCCGTATTAGGTTGCGGCGGCTTAGGATCCCAAGTGGCGTGGATTTTGGCCCGCCTGGGCGTAGGAAAACTTATTTTGTACGATTTCGATGTGGTGGAGGTGTCGAATTTAAATCGCCAAAACTACAGCGTTTCAGATATAGGAAAGAAAAAGGTACTGGCCACGGCGGAGAAGATCACCGATTGGCTGCCCCACGTATGTGTGGAGGCGCGGGATGAATTTGTGGACGCCGAAGTGCTGAAGGCCATCGAAGCCGAGGCGGATATTGTTGTGGAGGCCTATGACGGCGTTCAGTCGAAAATAGAGGCCTTTGATTTTTTTCAAGACCACAATACACCTTATGTCTGTACCACCGGCGTAGCGGGGCCCTCAGGGGCTGTGAAGCGCAAGGATTTCGGTCACATTCATATGGTGGGGGATTTTAACGGCGAGGACCGCAGGGATTGTTACCTGCCCAAGGTCATGACCATCGCCGCCATGGAGTGTCAAGTTGTATTCGAACTGATGATAGGAGGATTAGCATGAAAGATACGTGGAAATTAGGGGACAAGACCTTTGAGTCTCGCTTTATTTTAGGATCGGGCAAGTATGCGCCGGAATTAATCGACGCCGCCATTACCCACGCCGGGGCGGAAATGATTACCGTGGCCCTTCGCCGGGCAAACACGGCGGATGTGACGAATATTTTGGAATTTATTCCGAAACACGTCACCTTGATTCCCAACACCAGCGGTGCCCGCAATGCCGATGAAGCCATTCGAATCGCCCGCCTGGCAAAGGAAATGGGCTGCGGCAATTTCGTCAAAATCGAAATCATGCGGGACTCCAAGTACTTACTCCCCGACAACGAACAAACATTAAAGGCCACGGACATTTTGGCCAAGGAAGGCTTCGTCGTCATGCCCTATATGTATCCCGATTTGAACTATGCCCGGGATATGCGTGATGCCGGTGCCGCCGCCATTATGCCTTTGGCGTCTCCCATCGGTAGCAATCGCGGCTTGGCCACGAAGGCATTTATCCAAATTTTAATCGACGAAATCGACCTGCCCATTATCGTCGATGCCGGCATCGGCCGCCCGTCCCAAGCTGCCGAAGCCATGGAAATGGGCGCCGCCGCCATTATGGCCAACACGGGCATCGCCACGGCCAACGACATTCCCATGATGGCCAAGGCTTTTAAGCTCGCCATTGAAGCGGGCCGCATGGGTCATTTATCCGGTCCGGGCCGCATCCTGGACAAAGGCGCCGATCCCTCGTCTCCGTTAAGAGACTTCTTTGATTGAGGAGGGCACGATGATTAAAACAGTATTCGATTACGCCCCGGGCATGGATCAAATCTCCGAAGCCATTCCCAAAGAAATTGCCTCCACCTACGAACGGGAAAGCCAAAGGACGGTAACCTGCGCGGAAGTGGCGGAAGTACTCAGAAAAGATCGCCTTACTCCCGACGATTTCTACACCCTGCTTTCACCTGCAGCGGAACCCTATCTCGAACTTATGATGGAAAAATCCCGCGGCCTTCGTCGGCAATACTTCGGGGACAATGTGTATTCCTTCTCACCCCTTTACATCGCTAATTACTGCGAAAACGGCTGTCGCTACTGCGGATTTAACGCCAAGAGCGACATTAAGCGGGCGGCGCTGAATTCCGATGAAATCGAAGTGGAAATGCGGGCTTTGGCCAAAGACGGCATCGAAGACGTGCTGATCTTAACCGGCGAAAGCAATCACTACTCGCCGGTGGGATACATCGAAGAAGCCGTGAAACTGGCGAGAAAATACTTCCGCGTCGTAGGCCTTGAAATTTATCCCGCCAATGTCGCCGATTACGAACGGCTGCAAAAGGCCGGCGCCGACTTTGTCACCGTGTTCCAAGAAAGCTACGATCCGGAAGTTTACGATTACTATCACCCTCGGGGAAACAAGCGGAGCATTATCTACCGCATGGGCACCCAAGAGCGTGCCGCCATGGGCGGTATGCGGGGCGTGGGCTTCGGCGTCTTATTCGGCCTTGCCGATCCCGTAGCCGATTGCTTCCGCCTGGGCCTTCACGCCTACTTGGTGCAACGGAAATACCCCCATGTGGAAATCGCCGTGTCCTTCCCGCGGATTCGCCCCACCCACGGTGCGGAAGATGTAGACAATACCAATCGCATCGGCGAAAAGAAGCTCATGCAATTTATTACGGCCATGCGCATCTTCCTGCCCTTCGCATCCATTACCATTTCCACGCGGGAAAGAAAAGAATTCAGAGATCAGGCCATGCTCTATGCCGCCACGAAGATTTCCGCTTCCGTGGACACGGGCATCGGTCGCCGCGGCGAAGAGCCCGATGAAGACGAAGGGGAAGAACAATTCGTCATCGCCGATACCCGCACCTTGGATGAAATCGAAAAGGATTTGAAAGAAGAAGGCCTCTACGTCCTGAGAAACGACTACATTCGCCTATGAAGACCCTTTATTTCATTACGGATTCCACAAAATACGACGACGAAGAGGCTTTTTTTGCAGACGTCTTCGCGGCCTTAAAAGGCGGCGTGGATTTGATCCAGCTCAGGGAAAAAGAGCTTTCCGACGAGGCAGTCTACGCTCGGGCCCTTCGCATAAAAAAAGAAGCGGATAAATACAACACGCCCCTCATTATCGACGACCGGGTGGAGGTGGCGAAGAAATTAGGTGTCGGCCTCCACTTGGGCGACGACGATATGAGCATTAAAGAGGCCCGGGCCATTTTAGGGGCCAATGCCCTCATCGGCGCTTCCGTGAAAACCGTGGCGCGGGCAAAAGAAGCGGAAGAAGAAGGGGCAAGCTACTTCGGCACCGGCGCCCTCTTTCCCACGCAGACCAAAGTCATTACCCGCCACACTTCCATGGAGACCTTCCGCGCCATAAAAAAATGTGCGAAGGTGCCCGTCTACGCCATCGGCGGCATCAACGAGAAGACGCTCCCCGAGCTTAAGGGAGAAGACTTCGACGGCATCTGCGTGGTCTCCGCCATTCAATACGCCGAAGATCCCGAAGCGGCGGTAAAAAGCCTCCGCAGCCTAATGAAGGCCTTGTAATATGTTATACTGCTCCCATAGGAGGGGTTTATGATTTATTACTACAGCGGCACGGGAAACAGCGCCTACGTGGCGCGGAAACTGGCCGACAAATTAGGTATGGACGCCGTGGACATAGGGGAGCGCATAAAAAACGGGGTTATGGACGCTATCCATGACGACACCGTGATTTTGGTGACGCCTACCTATTGCTGGCGTCTGCCCCGCATCGTGGAAGACTATTGGCATCAAATCGAGGTGGAGGGAAAGACTCTTTACCTGGTCATGACCTGCGGCTCCGGCATCGGCGGTGCCCCGGTCTATGAAGAAAAAATGGCACGGGAGAAAAACCTGGTCTACGGCGGCGCCTTTGAAGTCATCATGCCGGAAAACTACATCGCCATGTTCGATGCGCCGAAGGCAGCCGAGGCGCGGGGGATCATTGCCGAGGCCGATAAAACAATCGAAAGAATCGCAGAAAGAATCGCAACGAAAAAAGCAGGGCAGAAAAATGCGGGCCTTCTCGGCCGGCTGCTCACCGCCATTAACGGCGCCTACTACGCCCTGTTTGTAAAGGCCCGGCCCTTTTACGCCAAGGAGAACTGCATCGGCTGCGGCGAATGCGAAAAGCGCTGCATTTTGGCCAATGTAAAGCTTGAAGCGGGGCGGCCCGTGTGGTACGACCGCTGCACCCACTGCATGGCCTGCATGAATTACTGCCCCGTGGAGGCCATCGAGTACGGAAAGAAATCTGCGGGAAAATTCCGCTATACGCTGGAAAAAGTCCTTGAGAAGTAAGTGACCGATGATTTCGTCGCCACAAAAGACAAAAAAATCGACCTGCGCCTTCGGGCGTAAATAAGCCGCCTTTCGACTTTTCGGAAGAAGGGGACGGCTTATTTGTCGTGTTGACTATTTGACAAAGACCTTGCTGAATGGTAAGGTCTTTTTAAATGAATAGCGCAAGGGGAACTTTGTAAGTTGAGAAGGTAAAACCTGACCCTTTGAACCTGTGAGTTAATACTCGCGTAGGAATGCATGGCCCGCCTTTTCGGGCGGCCTTTTTTTAGGTATCTTCTCACGGGAAGATACCTTTTTTTGTCTCGAAAGGAAGGACAAAATGAACGATTTAAAAAATGCCTTGAAAAAAGCACAAGACGACGTACGGAAGAATTGCCCCATGGCACCTTCCATTACCAATTTCGTCACCATCGATTTTGTCGCAAACGCGCAAATCGCTGTCGGCGGCTCCGCAGCCATGGTCTATATGCCCGATGAGGGAAAGACCATGGCACAGATCGCCAAATGCCTCTACATTAACGTGGGCACCTTGATTCCCGTTCACGCCGAAACCATTCCCAATGCGGCAAGGGCTGCACACGAGTTGTGTGCCTATGTGTTGGATCCAGTGGCGGCGGGCATGGGCGAGCTGAGAACCACCCTTTTGAAGGGGATGAAAAACTATCCTCCGGCCATCGTTCGCGGCAACGCATCGGAAGTGATTACCCTGGCGAAAATGTGGGATCTAATCGACACCGACGAGGGCAAGGTTCGCGGCGTGGATTCCACGGAAAGCGTGGAATCGGCGAGAGAAGCGGCTGAAATTTTGGCCCGTTTCATTAAAGGCGCCGTGTGCGTCTCGGGGAAAAAGGATTTAATCACCGACGGCAACCGCACCATCCTCTCCTTCGGCGGCAGCGAATACTTCGCCCGCATTACGGGAAGCGGCTGCTCCTTAGGCGGCGTCTGCGCCGTTTATCATTCGGTCACCGATCCCTTTACGGCGGCTGTGGCGGCGACCAATGCCTACAATGTGGCAGGTGCCGTGGCAGAAAAGAAGGCGGAAGGCACGGCGAGCTTCAAGGTGGCTTTTTTAGACGCCCTGTCCAATCTCACCGGCGACGATTTGGCCGCCTGCCCCATGGAGGTGATTTAAATGGCATTCAGCATTGAAAAATATTTCGTCGTCGGCCCGGAAAACACCTGGAACCGCCCGGTGCTTCCCATTATTCGGGACGCCATCGAAGCGGGATTCACCTGCATTCAGCTTCGCTCCAAAACCGCATCGGCACGGGAAATGATCGCCCTGGCCTGCGGCACGTCGGATCTTATCGCATCCATGAACAAAGAAAATGAAGTGACCCTGCTCATCAACGACCGCTTGGACGTGGCGCTGGCGGCGAGGGATGCGGGGGCAAAAGTAGACGGCATCCACGTGGGCCAATCGGACATTCCCGTGTCCGTGTGTCGAAAATACTTAGGCTCCGATGCGGTCATCGGCCTTTCCGCGCCCACAGGGGATTTGACCCGCTACGTGCAAGAGGGCAATTTTAAAGACGTGGATTACTTCGGCGCCGGGCCCCTACACGAAACGGACACGAAAAAAGACTGCGGCATGGATGAAGAGGGCAACATCATCTACCGTACCTTGGATGAAATTAAAGCCCTGGTGGCCATATCGCCTCTGCCCATTACCATCGGCGGCGGCGTCAAGGCCGAGGACATGAAGGCCTTGGCCGAAACCGGCGTCGACGGCTTCTTCGTCGTTTCCGCCATCGCCTCGGCGGAAGATCCCAAGGCCGCGGCCGTGGAACTGGCACAAAAGTGGGAGGCGGCGAAGTGAAGACGATGCTGACCATCGCCGGAAGCGATTCTTCCGGCGGCGCGGGGATCCAGGCGGACATTAAAACCGCCACGGCCCTGGGGGTCTTCGCCACCTCGGCCATTACATCCATTACGGCACAAAACACCACCGGGGTGCAGGCAATTGTCGATTTGGACGTTTCCATTGTGGCACAAGAGATCCGCTCCGTCCTCACAGACATTCCGCCGGATGCCGTGAAAATCGGCATGGTCTCATCCCCTGAAATAATAAAAACCATCGGCGAAGAACTGGCGGGCTATGAAGGGCCCGTGGTCCTCGATCCGGTCATGGTGGCCACTTCCGGATCGCCCCTGTTGAAAGCGGCGGCCATGGAAAGTTTAAAGACCATCCTCTTTCCCTGCGCCACCTTGCTTACGCCGAACATTCCCGAGGCGGAACTTTTGACGGGCATGGCCATCGAGAAGGTGGCGGATCAGGAGAAAGCGGCCAAGGCCCTTCGCGACGCCTACGGTACGTCGGTTTTGGTGAAAGGCGGCCACGGCACCGGTCGGGCGGTGGACGTCTTTTACGACGGAGGGATTCACCACTTCGAAAAGCCCATGCTCGACAATCCCAACACCCACGGCACAGGCTGCACCCTGTCTTCCGCCATTGCCTCCTACTTGGCCCTGGGCCTTGAGGAAGTGCGGGCCGTGGAAGAAGCAAAAAATTACGTGTACGATGCAATCGCTGACGGTCTCGACCTGGGACGAGGACGAGGGCCGATCAATCACATGGTTAGGAGAAGAAAATAATGGCATATGCAACACAAATGGACGCTGCACGACAAGGCATCATTACCGACGAGATGAAAATCGTCGCCGAAAAGGAAAACCGCACGGCGGAAGAAATCCGACAATGGGTGGCGGAAGGTAAAGTCGCCATTCCCGCCAATATTAATCACAAATGCCTGGATCCCACAGGCATCGGCTCCATGTTAAAGACCAAGATCAATGTCAATTTAGGCGTATCCAAAGACGTTGAAAATTTAGACGAAGAGCTGGAAAAAGTGAACCACGCGGTTAAACTGGGCGGCGATGCCATTATGGACTTATCCACCCACGGCGACACGAAGATTTTCAGACGGAAACTTACCTCGGAATGCCCGGCCATGATCGGCACCGTGCCTATTTACGACTCGGTCATCTATCATAAAAAAGACCTGGGTCAATTGACGGCACAAGATTTTCTCGAAGTCATTCGCGCCCACGGGGAAGACGGCGTGGACTTCGTGACCCTGCACTGCGGCCTCACTCGCCGCACCGTGGAACAATTAAAGCGCTTCGGTCGCACCACCAATATCGTAAGCCGCGGCGGCTCCTTGGTCTTCGCCTGGATGAGCATGACCGGCAACGAAAACCCCTTCTACGAATACTACGACGACATTTTGGATATTTGCCGTGAATACGACATGACCATTTCCCTCGGCGACGGCGCCCGCCCCGGCTGCTTGGCCGATGCCGGCGACTTGCTTCAAATCGAAGAATTGGTTCGCTTAGGGGAATTGACCCAACGGGCATGGGACAAAGACGTTCAAGTCATGGTCGAAGGCCCGGGTCACGTGCCCTTGAATCAAGTGAAGGCCAATATGGAAATCCAACAAAGCCTCTGTAAAGGCGCGCCCTTCTATGTTTTAGGGCCCCTGGTTACCGACATCGCCCCGGGCTACGACCACATTACCGCCGCCATCGGCGGGGCCGTGGCAGCCATGAGCGGCGCCGCCTTCCTCTGCTACGTCACCCCGGCGGAACACTTGGCTCTGCCCAATGCCGACGACGTGAAAGAGGGGATTATGGCATCGAAAATCGCCGCCCACGCCGCCGACATCGCCAAAGGCATTCCCGGCGCACGAGACGCCGACGACCGCATGGGCAAAGCCCGTCGGGAATTGGATTGGGACGCCATGTTTAAAGAAGCCATGGATCCGGAACACGCCAAAGCCGTTCGCGACGACCGCTCCCCGGAAGTGGAAGAAACCTGCTCCATGTGCGGTAAATTCTGCGCCGTCAGAAGCATGAACAAAGCCCTGGCCGGCGAAGAAGTCGACATTCTGTAAGAACAACAAAAACACCTTTCTTGCACTCTACTCTGTGCTAAAAAAGAAGGGTGTTTTTATTATGAATAAATTGTGGAAAGAGCTGAAAAATTTCAAATCCCATGAAAAAAGAGCAAGGCCGAAGTCTTGCTCTTTTCTTTAGGCAATTAGTTTCCGTTATTTCCGCCCTGTTGGCCGCCTTTGTTGCCGCCTTTCGAGGATTGGGAATTGGAATTGCCGTTTTGTTTGTCTTTATCTTTGTCTTTGTCCTTGTCCTTGTCTTTATCCTTATCTTCTTCCTTCGGTTTCGGAGGAACGTTGCGATAAAGATTTTTCAGGCCCTTAGGCGAAGTGCCTTCGGCGAAGATTTCCGTGTAACCCGAAACGGGGATGTACTTCTTGTACAGGCCGTCTTCCGGTTCGTCGAAATTCTTGTCGTCCAAGTCCTTGTGGACGTCGCGCATAATGGAGCGCCACAAATTGGCTGCCATACGGGAGTAGTCCCACAGGGGCGTGTTGTCGTCGTTGCCGATCCAAACGGCGCCGGTGTAGTAGGGCGTGAAGCCGACAAACCAACTGTCTCTTTTGCGGTTGGTGGTACCGGTCTTGCCGGCGATGTGCATGCCGGAGAAGTTGGCGTAGGTCCCCGTGCCGCTTTTTACGACGGATTCCAGCATGGAGGTCATAATGTAGGCATTTTGCGGGGATGTGATTTCCACTTCTTCTTTGGGATTTTCGTAAATAACCTTGCCGCTCTTATCGGTAATTTTATCGATAAAGGTGGGCTTAATGAATTTCCCGCCGTTGGGGAAGGTGCTGAACGCCCCGGCCATTTCCAGGGGGCTGATCCCCACGGTCATGCCGCCCAGGGTGAGGGAGGCCAAATTCACGTCGTTGTATTTCATCGTATCGATGTTGGGGTACTTCTTTTGATCGTCGGGAAGAACCAAACTGGAGATTTGCATTTTTTCCAGATTGTCGATCATCATTTGAGCCGCCTCGTCTTCTCCCGGGGCCAGGCCCTTGCCGACGAGGTAAGCGCCGACATTGGAAGAATTGCGAATCAAATTGCGCACCGTGGCCCAACCTTGGTAGCCCGTGGAGTTTTTGGGCCAGCCGCCGGGTCGGGGAAGATCGCGGTAGACGTCGCCGGCAGTGCCGCCCTTGTTTAAGAGGGCGAGGTAGGGACCGATGGGCTTAATGGACGAACCCGGTTGACGGGGATTTTTCGCCCGGTTCAAAATATTGTTGCCGCCGATGCCGCGGCCACCGACGATGGCCACCACTTCACCGGTGTGGTGATCCATAATGGTAATGCCGACTTGGGGTTGAATAATGCCTTTTTTGTTGGTGTGGCGACCGGGGAAGAAGCTATTTTGGGATACTTTCTCTTCCAAAATTTTCTGAACATTTAAATCCAAGGGCGTGTCGATGACCAAGCCGCCGTTGTAGAGAATTTTTTGCGCTTCGTCTTTTTTGTAGCCCTTTTCTTTGAGAATATCGAGGACTTCGTCTTTCACCGCATCCACGTAGTAGGACGAAATGCCTTTGGTGGTGTGGCTGCCTAAGTCCAGATGGATGTCTTCGTTAATGGCTTCCTTCATAGTGGATTCGTCGATCATGCCCAAGGAATTCATTTTGTGAAGAATTAATTCCTGGCGTTTTTTACTGGCGGGGTTGGCCACGGCTTTTCTCGCCACCAGAACACCGGATGCGATTTGGCTGTGCTCGAAGGGATCGATTAATTCCTTTTCTGCTAGGGCATCGCCTAATTCCTTGTCTCGTTCCGTGGCTTCCGCGCCGATGCTTTCGGCGGGAACAAGGCTGAATTCGATGGTATCTAAATCGTCGCTTTCTTCGATGGGCACGGCGTTAAAAGGCGTGTACTCCGAAGGACGATTGGTAATGCCTACGATCATCGCCGCTTCGGCCAAGGTGAGGTCGCTGACATCTTTGTCGAAGAACGTCTTCGATGCGGCTTCCACGCCCTTGGTGCCTTTGGAGAAGGCGGCGGAATTTAAATAGGCCTCCAAAATTTGTTTTTTACTTAAATTGCTTTCCAATTGGAAGGCGTAGTAAATGTCTTGAAATTTTCTGGCATAGCTTTTTACCGGCGAGGTGTAAAGATTCTTTGCCACCTGCATGGTAATGGTGGAGCCCCCTTGGCTGAAGTCCATGCTTTGGAGATTGCGCAAAGTGGCCGAAACCAGGCGGCGGAAATCCACGCCGTGGTGTTCGTAAAACCGTTGGTCTTCAATGGCCACGGCGGCATCCAGCAAGTAATCGGGCATGCGCTTAATGGGCACCCACTCGCTGAATTCATTTTGTACCAATTGCTCCACATTGTCGCCGTTTTTATCGCGTACCACCGAGGTCTCGGAAATAGCCGAGCGGATATTTTTCGGATCGATAGCCGGCGACTGGCTGATCGCCGTCACGGCATAGGCCATGGCGATGCCCACCAGGGTAATGCCTGCGATGACGATTAATAAGAATAGGATTTTAAAGGCCGAGCTCCAACGAAGGGAATTGCCCTCATGTTGATTCCGGCCGGATCGTTTACCCATAGAAACCTCCTTCATAATTGTCTATTATTATATCAAAAGGATCTCACATATTGACAGGAATTCCGTGAATTTCACCATCTTAACAAAAAGATGGATTTTTATTTTCTTTTCCGGGGAAAGAAAGGCGCCCTATTGCCATTTCCTGCCGTGAGGCAGGCGAAGATATGGTATAATCGTTTCGTTAAAAAAGGAGGGATTATGTATTCGGGACATTTAACCGACGTGGCGAACATCGCCGTCGGCCATAAGGAAGATGCAGAAGCCGGCACCGGCGTGACGGTAATACTCGCTCCGAAAGGCTCCACAGCCGGCGTGGATGTACGAGGCGGCGCCCCGGGCACCCGCGAGTGTGTGCTTTTGGGCCCCACCTATGCCGTAAGCGAAGTGCACGCCTTCGTATTAAGCGGCGGATCGGCCTTTGGACTCGACAGCGCCACCGGCGTCATGGAAGCTTTAAGAGACGACGGAATCGGCTTCGATGTGGGCGTGGGCGTGGTGCCTATTGTGCCCGCCGCCGTGTTGTTCGACTTGACGTACAAAAGAGCCGACGTCTGGCCCGATAAAGCCATGGGCAGGGCGGCTTACGAAGCCGCAAGCCCGGGGGACAGGCGCCAAGGCGCAATCGGTGCCGGATGTGGCGCCACGGTGGCGAAGACCATGGGCCCCACCTACGCGAAAAAATCCGGCGTGGGAAGCGCCTCCATTACCGTGGGGGACGTGGTGTTTTCCGCTTTGGTCGTGGTGAATGCCTTCGGCCACATTCAAGATGCAGAAACCAGCGAAATCTTGGCGGCACCGGAAGTCGACGGGATCACCTATTCCGTGGAAGAGGCCCTGTCGAAAGGCGCCGTGGATTTCGAAAAAGGCAAGCATCAAAACACCACCTTGGGCGTGGTAGCTACCAACGGACGCTTTACGAAGACACAACTTTGTAAATTGGCCTCCGTCGCCCACAACGGCTACGCAAAAACCATTACCCCGGTGCACACGGGCCTGGACGGGGACACGATTTTCTCTCTGGCCACCAATGAAGTGGACTGCTCCATGCAATTGGCGGAGCATTACCTGCCGAAAGTGATGGCGCGGGCCGTGGCTAACAGTTTATACAGCGTATAATTTTTCCATGAAACAGACCGGCATCCTCGCGAGCCGGATCGGAGGTTTTTATGAATAACAAATTGAAGAAGCCCTTTCTCACCACACGGGACATTGTCATTATCGGTATTCTCGGTGCCATTACCGTGGTCTTGGGCATGACGCCCTTGGGCTTTGTGCCTATCGGCCCCTTAAACGCCACCACCATGCACATCCCCGTCTTAATCGCCGCCTTTATCGAAGGGCCGGTGGTGGGCGGTTTCGTTGGGCTCATTTTCGGGCTCAGCTCCCTCTTTAACGCCATTACCCGCCCCACCCCCATCTCCTTTGTCTTTTACAATCCCCTTATATCCATTCTGCCGCGCGTCCTTTTAGGTGTGATTTCCGCCTATATTTTCCGCTTCTTTAAATCCTTCGACGGCAAGGGCTTGAAGAAAATGGGCATGGCGGCATGGCTCGGGGTCATCGTCTTTTTAGCCGTGGGCCTTTCCAAAAACATGGCTGCGAAAGCCTTTGGCGCAGGCGCCCTTTTAAACGGCGGCTTCCTCATCCTATCCGTGGCCCTGTTTATTTGGGTTCTCCGTTCGGAAAACAAGGCAAGCGCCGTGGTGCTTTCGGCCTTCGTCTCCACCATCCTCCACTCCGTCATGGTCATGGGCGGCATCTATATCTTCTTTGCCCAAGACTTTGTACGGGCCGTCGGGGCGTCGGAGGCGCTGGTGAATTCAGTTATATTCGGTACGATTATTACATCGGGTGTGCCCGAAGGAATCCTCGCGGGCATCGTCTCCACCGGCGTCGTCACGGCGTGGAAGGCAAGTAAATAAAGTTAGAATCAAGTAGGTGCATTATGTTATTAGCAATTGATGTCGGAAATACAAATATCGTCTTCGGGGCGTACAAGGGAAAAGAACTGATCCACGACTGGCGCATTTCTTCGGATCAAAACAAGACCAGCGACGAGTTCGGTATGTTGGTCACGGAAATGTTGGACAATGTGCAGTTAAAGCCGGTGAACATCGAAGCGGTCATTATGTCGTCGGTGGTGCCGAATATTATGCATACCTTGCAAAACATGATCGTGCGCTATTTTCATCGCTACCCGATTATCGTCGGCGCCGGCGTAAAGACGGGGATCAATATTCGCTACGACAATCCCAAGGAAGTGGGCGCCGATCGCATCGTCAATGCCGTGGCCGCCGTGGAAAAATACGGCGGGCCTTGCATCATCATCGACTTGGGCACGGCCATTACCTTCTGCGTCGTCGACGGAAAGAAAAACTACCTGGGCGGCTTGATCTTGCCGGGGATTTCCATTTCCGCCGACGCCTTGGTCTCCCGCACGTCGAAGCTGCCGAAAATCGAAATCATTCGGCCGGAGAAAGTCATCGGGAAAAACACGGTGAGCAGCATGCAAAACGGCCTTTACTTCGGCTTCTCCACCATGATCGACGGCATTCTCGGCCATATTTGCGACGAGCTGGGCATGGAAAGCGAAGCCATTAAAATCATCGCCACCGGCGGTTTTTCCAACCTCCTGGTCTCCGACAGCCGCTTCGATATTATTATCGACCGGGATTTAACCATGGACGGTCTCAGAATCCTTTACGAGATGAACAGCTAATGGCCTTCACCATTGCCCTAGCCCCTATGGCGGGCTACACGGATCAAAGTTTTCGTCGCATTTGCACGGCCTACGGCATGGATTATGCCACCACGGAAATGGTAAGCGCCAAGGCCCTCTATTATAAGGACAAAAAGACTCGCCGGCTCATGGCTGTGGCCGCAGACGAGGCGCCGGTGAGTTTGCAGCTTTTCGGCGACGAGGCGGAGATTTTTCGCGCCGTCCTCGAAGCGCTCGGCGACGAATTGAAAAATTATCGCAGCTTGGACATCAACATGGGCTGTCCCGCACCGAAAATCGTAAAGACCGGGGCGGGAAGCGCCCTGTTAAAGACGCCGGAAAAAGCCGCCGCCATTTTAAAAGCCTGCGTGGAAAGCTCACCCATTCCCGTCTCCGTCAAGATCCGAAAGGGATTTAACGAAGGGGACGAAGAGGGCATGGAAATCGCAAAAATCGCCGAAGCTGCGGGGGTAAGGGAAATTACCGTTCACGGCAGAAGCCGGGAAGCCTACTACAGCGGCGTGGCGGATTGGGACTTTATCACGCGTCTTGCGAAGGCGGTGAAGGTTCCCGTCGTGGGAAACGGCGACATTTACCGGGCGGAAGATGTGCTACGCCATATGGATGCACCGTTGGCCGGCGTGGCCATCGGGCGTGGCGCCGTGGGCCATCCCTTTCTCTTTCGGGAAATTCGAAGAGCCCTTTCAGGTGAGGCCATCGACGCGCCGAGCCAAAGGGAGATCATCGCCGTGGCCAAGCATCATCTGGAGCTGAGCGTGGCGGAAAAAGGCGAGCACCTCGGCGTCATCGAAATGCGCAAGCACTTCATCGGGTACTTAAAAGGCTTCAGCGAAGCGAAGAGGCGGCGCAACGAAATCTTGTCCCTGTCGGAGAAAGACGCCATCGACGATTACTTGGATCGGTTGGCGAAGGAAGCCTGTAATTGACAGATGGAGTAATTTCTTATATAATAGGGCGACTTGATTACATGGACCCGGCGTCGGGTCCTTTCTTCATAAACGACGAGAAACGAAGTGGAGTGATACTATGGCAGAAAATAATAATGAAGTGTTAATTACAGAAGAAGGCTTAGAGAAAATCGAAAGCGAAATCGACTACTTAAAAACCGTACGACGCAAGGAAGTGGCTGAGCGAATTAAAGTGGCTCTGGGCTACGGCGACTTGTCGGAAAACTCCGAGTACGACGAGGCGAAAAACGAACAGGCCCAAGTGGAAGAGCGCATCGCCAAGCTGGAATACATGGCGAGAAACGCCAAAGTGGTCAAGGGCAACGACCTGAACGATCAAATCGTCAATGTAGGCAGTGCGGTGACGGTTTTAGACGAAGACACACAGGAAGAAGATACCTACCACATCGTGGGCAGCGCCGAGGCCGATCCTTTGGAAGGTAAAATTTCCAACGAAAGCCCCATCGGTGCCGGGCTCATGGGCATGAGCATCGGCGAAGTGGCCGATATCGACGTGCCTCAAGGCAAAGTCAAACTCAAGGTGTTAAAGATTTCCATCGCATAAGGGAGGTAGACCATGGCGAAGGGCCAAAAGAGCAGTGAAGTAAGAGATCAAAAACTGAAGAAAGTCCAAAATTTAATCGACGAAGGCAACAGCCCCTACATCGTCGAAAAGTATGACGTGGACACCTACACCAAAGACATCGTCGAAAACTTCGATGCCATGGAAGGCAAGATCGTCTCCGTAGCAGGCCGCATTATTTCCAAGCGCCGTCACGGAAAAATCGCCTTTTTAGATGTACAGGACACCTACGGTCAAATCCAAATTTTCGCCAAGAAAAACATTTTGGAAGAGGCCTATGAAGTGGTAAAGGCCGCCGATGTGGGCGACTTTTTCGGAGTCAAGGGCAAGGTCATTAAAACCGAAGCCGGCGCCATTTCCGTGGAAGCACAAGAAGTGGCTCTCTTATCCAAGAGCATTCAGGTGTTGCCGGAAAAATACCACGGCCTCAAAGACATGGACCTCAGGTATCGCCAACGCTATGTGGATCTTATCGTGAACCCGGATGTAAAAGACGTTTTCTTCAAGCGTTCCGCCATTATTAAGTCCATTCGGGAATTTTTAGACAACAAGGGCTTTTTGGAAGTGGAAACGCCGATTTTAGGCAATGTAGCCGGCGGCGCCAACGCCCGCCCCTTCCTGACCCACCACAACGCCCTGGACATCGATTTACAAATGCGCATTGCCAACGAACTTTTCCTGAAGCGCCTCATCGTCGGAGGCTTCGACAAAGTGTACGAAATGGGCAAGATGTTCCGAAACGAAGGCATGGATACCCGTCACAATCCGGAATTTACCAACATCGAATTGTACCAAGCCTATGTGGACATGGACGAAATGATGCACATTACGGAGCACATGTTTGCCTATGCGGCGGAAAAAGTATTGGGCTCGGCTGTCATTAATTACCAAGGCACGGAAATCGACCTGACGCCGCCGTGGAACCGCGTGGACATGGAAGATGCGGTAAAAGAATACGCCGGCGTAGACTTCTCCGCTATAAAAACCGACGAAGAAGCTTTGGCCATCGCCAAGGAAAAGGGCCTGGAAGTGCAACCCTTCTGGACCCGCGGCCACGTTATCAGCGAGCTCTTTGAAGAATTCTGCGAAGAAAAGCTGGTTCAGCCCACCTTCGTCACCGGCCACCCGGTGGAAGTGAGCCCCCTGGCCAAGCGCGATCCCAAGGATCCCAGAAAGACGCGCCGCTTCGAAGCTTTCATCAACACCTGGGAATTTGCCAATGCCTTCAGCGAGTTGAACGACCCCATCGATCAACGGGCCCGTTTCGAAGAGCAAGTGGCAGATCAGGAAAAAGGCGACGACGAAGCCCATCCCATGGATTACGACTTCATTAACGCCATTGAAGTGGGCCTGCCCCCCACCGGCGGTTTGGGCATCGGCGTAGACCGCATGATTATGCTTCTTACCAACCAATCCAGCATTCGCGACGTGCTCTTCTTTCCCCACATGAAGCCCATAGGTGCTGAAAACCAGAAAATTCAACCATCTTTGGATGATGAAGAATAAAAAGACAACAAAAAGACAACAAAATTGACATCAACAGTACTTGATAATAGTCAATAATACTTTAAAAGAGAATATTTGAAGATTTCATGCATGAATAAAAAACTGCATATTTCGAGAAAGGGACGAAAGAGATAGTGTAATAGCTATCTCTTTTTCATTTACAAAAAGAAGGGAGGGAAGTGGTGGAAAAGATAAGCTTTGATTACTACTATGGCAAAGAAGCTGACCAATTTACTTTTTTTAGGATTCCCAAAATTCTATTTACTGACAAGGTATTTAAAAAATTATCTGTAGATGCAAAAGTTCTTTATGGCATACTTTTAGACCGAATGAATCTATCTATGAAAAATAAATGGCTTGATGAAAAAAATAGAGTATATATCGTTTATCCTATTGAGGAAATTGCAGAAACTTTTGGCTGTGGAACGCAAAAAGCCACAAAAATACTTCAAGAGTTAGATGAGAAAAAAGGAATTGGTCTAGTGGAAAAGAAAAGACTAGGATTGGGTAAGCCTAATATTCTCTATGTAAAAAACTTCATAATTAATGGAATAGAAAAAACAACTGAAAGTTCACCAGAAAAAATCACAAAACCAGACTTATTAAAATCACAATTCAAGAATAGTGAAAATCACAATTCAGGAATGATGAATAACACAAAACAAGAATTGTTAAAATCACAAGGTAATAATACTAATATTAATAAGACTGATTATAGTAATACTGATTTTAATAATACCACCTCCATCTTCTCGAAAGATAAACCTATAGAAGAGTTAAAAAGAAATAGGGAGGAGGATTTAAAAGAAAAAATCAAAGATAATATTTCTTATGAGAAATTAATAACCACCTATCCCAATGAAGAAGGAAGAATTGATTTAATTCTCTCTCTTGTAACAGATTTATTGATAAATAAAAATCCTTTAAAAATAAATGGGATCTATGTGAACCATGAAACAGTAAAGGAAAAGTTTTTAGACTTAGAATTTAAGCATATAGTCTATGTTCTAGATTACCTCAATAAAGTCCCTAAAAAGCAGATTAAGAGCCTAAAGGCCTACCTGTTAACCATTCTCTTTAATGCAGATGAAAATCTAAAATTAGAGGGGGTTTCAAAAAGACCAGACAGCCAAGATGACATCACATATGACCAAGACGCAAGAATTTGGAAGGAGTTTTTAAATAAGTCTTAAAAACGATTAAAAAAAGCTAGGAAGGAGGTTTTTATGGAAAATATAAGCGCTTTATTAGGCGAAGTAATAACTAAAAGAGGCAAAGACAATATAAGCAAAGAAAAAGATATGGAAGAATCCTTAGACTATGTAGATGAGAAAACCAATCTTTTAACCTGTGGTCATTGTCATACTGCAAAAGAAAAACTTATTGACTTTATGGGAGACAAGAAAAAAGTTCATATATCCTGCAAGTGTATGCAAGAAAAAGAAAGAGAAGAAAAAGAAGCTAGAAGAAAATATCAGCAGATGTTGAGAATTAATGAACTAAGGCGATCTTGCTTCGAAGACAGTATTTTCCTTAAAGCGAGATTTGAAAACATGGATAGGGATTCTGAACACAGAGATATAGCAGAAAACTATGTGGATAAATTTGAGGAAGTCTATAAAAATAATTTA
Organism: Peptoniphilus sp. HCN-40583; assembly: GCF_037892835.1. Lineage (NCBI taxonomy): Bacteria > Bacillati > Bacillota > Tissierellia > Tissierellales > Peptoniphilaceae > Peptoniphilus > Peptoniphilus sp. HCN-40583. The sequence continues at coordinate 57,811 of NZ_JBBKBU010000003.1, read as the reverse complement.
GGTCTAATATTAACAGGGGATGTAGGCTGTGGAAAGACGCATTTAGCGGCAACCATAGCCAACGGACTTATAGACCAGTGTATATCTGTTAAAATGACAAATTTCACAAGTATTCTAAACGATATGACCAATTTCGATATAAATAAGGGCAAATATATCAATAGCTTAAATGAGAAAAAACTCCTCATCATTGATGATTTTGGCATGGAGAGGACCACAGACTTTGCTTATGAACATATCTTCAATATTATTGACGCGAGGTATAGGGTAGGGAAACCTCTAATTATAACGACAAACTTAAATATCTCTCAATTAACTAATCCTATAGGAGTAAGAGAAAAAAGAATTTATTCAAGAATATTGGAAATGGCAAGTCCCATTATCTTTACAGGAAAAAACAGACGAATCAAAAAGATGAAAGACAAATCAAACCTCATCTATGAACTTTTAAAGGAAGGTGAGATATGCAAAATGAAGAAGTAAATTCAAGAGTGATAGCCATAGTAAAGCAAGGCGGCAAAATTACAGCCGAACAATTAATCAAACTAATGAAAAAACTGTTAGAAGGAAGAAAGGGTAAATCAAAATCCACACAAGAAAAAGAAGGTTTATTAAGTAAATTTAAAAAAGTCAAAGTTAAAGACTTAGTGAAAAAAGGAAAGGTTGAAACCTTAGAATTAAATGATATTGACTTAAAGAATTTAAAAAAAGAATTAAATCATTATGGCGTAAAATTTAGCATAAAGAAAGATTTATTCTCAGGCAACAACATCATCTTTTTTCAAGCCAAGGACGAAAAAGTCATGGAGCAAGCCTTTAAAAGTACGGTAAACAAATTTATGAATAAGGATAAGGGAAGGGAATCAGTCATAGAAAAGCTTAATAACTTCAAAGAAAAAGTCAAAGCTAGTCTTGATAAGGATAAGGTAAAACATAAACACCAAGAACACTCCTTATAGCTTGAGAGAAAAAAGAAAGGCAGGTAATCTTACGAAAATACTGGAAAATATAATAAAAGATTTGAAAAATATTTTTAAAATACGAGACAAGAAGAAGTTTGTATTAGAAAACCTACCTTATCTCGTATTCTTCTATTTTGGCAATATTTTTTCACATCATATTAACTCCTACATTGGAGGAGACGTTCTAGATAGAATAATGATGGCTATTTCTGAAATAGATACGATAAGCTTATTGCCTTCACTTAAATTAAGGGACTTAACAGTCGGTTTAGGGTTAAGTTTGACTATTAAGCTTATCCTATGGCAAAAGAAAAAGAATGTCAAAAAGTTTAGAGAAGGAAAAGAATATGGATCTGCAAGATGGGGAACGGCAAAGGACATAGAACCCTATATAGATAAAGACTTTAAAAATAATATAATATTGACACAGACAGAAACTTTGACTATGAATAGCAGACCAAAAAATCCAAAATATGCTAGAAATAAAAACGTCCTTGTTATAGGAGGGTCAGGTTCTGGTAAGACGAGGTTTTTTATCAAACCAAACTTAATGCAGATGCATAGTAGCTATGTTGTTACTGATCCAAAGGGAACCTTAATCATAGAATGTGGTAAGATGCTAGAGCGAAATAACTATTCAATAAAAGTTCTTAACACCATAAACTTCAAAAAGTCCATGAAATATAATCCCTTTGCCTATCTAAGGTCTGAAAAAGATATATTAAAATTAGTTCAGACAATCATTGCAAATACTAAGGGAGAAGGGGAAAAGTCTACTGAGGATTTTTGGGTGAAAGCCGAGAAACTCTATTATACAGCCCTTATTGGCTATATTTATTACGAAGCGCCTAAGGAAGAACAAAACTTTACTACCCTTCTTGCCATGATTGATGCCAGTGAAGTTAGGGAAGAGGATGAAAATTTTAAAAATGCTGTAGACTATATGTTTGAAGCCTTGGAAAAAGAGAAGCCCAACCACTTTGCAGTTAAGCAATATAAGAAATATAAGCTAGCAGCTGGAAAAACTGCAAAATCCATCCTTATTAGCTGTGGTGCAAGACTTGCTCCCTTTGATATAGAGGAATTAAGAAACCTAATGAGTGAAGATGAATTAGAGTTAGATATGCTAGGAGATCGAAAAACAGCACTCTTTGTTATCATATCCGACACCGATGACACTTTTAACTTTGTCGTAGCCATGATGTATTCTCAGTTATTTAACCTTCTATGCGATAGAGCAGATGATGTATATGGTGGCAGACTACCCATTCATGTCAGGTGCCTGTTGGACGAATTTTCCAATATAGGTCAAATACCAAAATTTGAAAAGCTCATAGCCACCATCAGAAGTAGGGAAATCTCAGCTTGTATTGTACTTCAAGCCCAATCTCAGCTTAAAGCGAATTATAGAGACCATGCGGATACCATATCAGGCAATTGTGATTCCACCTTATTTCTTGGAGGAAAAGAAAAGACTACCTTAAAGGAACTCTCTGAAACCCTAGGAAAAGAGACCATAGACTTATACAACACATCAGAAACAAGATCTAACCAAAACTCCTATGGATTAAACTATCAGAAGACAGGCAAAGATTTAATGAGTCAAGATGAAATAACAGTAATGGATGGTGGAAAATGTATATTACAATTAAGAGGAGTAAGGCCTTTTCTTTCAGACAAGTTTGATATTACAAAACATAAAAACTATAAGTTGTTAGAAGACCATGACAAAAGAAATGCATTTGACGTAGAAAAATATCTTAAGAGAAAAGACGAGGTAAGACTTAGAAGCGATATGGTTGTTGAACTTTTAGAGGCTTAAACTATAATAGTATCAGAACTAATAAAATAACAAAAAACTAAAGGATAAGCCTTGACAAAAAATGCTCTATCCTGTCGATAATATCGACAGCACCCGACACGCCTCTTAACAATGCGGACCAAGTCGGGTCATTTGATTTTTAGTAGTAAAAGTGAAAAAATTATAAAGAATCAAGAAGTGTGTAAGAAATATTTAAAATTTAAATTTAAAATACATGTTGCTAAATAAAAAAATAGGATAGTTAATCTAAAATAAGGCATGATAAATGTATGTTTTAGATTAACTTTACATCCTAATAGAGAATGAATAATGGATTGAAACTACAAATAATTTGGAGAGGAGGTTTTTATGGAAAAATATTTAATAAATGACTTAAATATTTCAGGCTATAAAAAAATCATAACTTTATTAGATTATAGAGAAAAAATTTCTGCCTGCTTAAAAGAAATAAAACTTCTTTCTACATTTAGAGGCAAAATTTTAGTTGACACTGCCTTAGTTTCAGGAATAAATAGCTACAGATTTATAGAGATAGAGGTTAATAAAGATGGAAGCTTAAATTTAAATAATTATTCCTACTCTGAGGTTAATAAAGATATATTAAAAATTGCAAACTCTATAATAAAAAAAGAACCAGTATGGTTAAAAAATTCAATTTTGGCAAACTCTCAAAAAGAATTATTAGCAACATATTAAATAACAAGAAGTACACCTAAAGAAAATAAAAATTTTAGGTGAATTTTTTTGCCCAAAATAGGAGGATCGTATGAAAATATACCACGAACGAGACTCTCCTTAAAAAAGTAAATAGTTATAGTATCAGGACATCTAATAAATAGGTGTCCTTTTTTCATTGTCAAAAGAAGAAAAAATAGAAAAAGGAGAAGTTATGGAAAAAGAAATGCTCAATATTAATGGAAATGTAGTTGGAGAAATTAAATTTGGTGTCATTGAAAGCAAAGAAGGAGAAGTTCCCTTTGCCAATTTCACCATTGTACGTAAGAACAAAGATAAGAAAAAGGAATATATTTATTGCAATTTATATGGAGATAAGACAGATCTTGTTAGAGATTTTGAAAGCGGAGAGTATATTCATGTCTTTGGCTATTTTAAAGAAGTGAAAAAAGAAGAAAAGATTTTCAAAAACTTTATTGTAAAGCATGTTAACAAAATTGAAAAAGAAAAAATAGAAGATAATCAGGAGGAATAATATGGAATTTTTTACACAGGCAGTTAATGTTTTAAAAATATTAGTTACCGCCATCGGTGCGGGATTAGGAGCTTGGGGCGTTATCAACTTGATGGAGGGGTATGGTAATGACAACCGTGCGACACGTTCATAAGTGAAAAGCTTATGCACTAAGTTTAAGGACATAAAGTCCGAAACTTAGGAGAACTAACAATCTAATAGGTAGAATGATGGAGTAACGCCCTGAAATGCCTACACTGATACTCCGATTGGCAATAAATATTAGACTAATTTATTGTCAAAAGCTCGGTGAAGTCGGCAGAGAGTAGCCGTAAATAGCTATATAGTTATACGAAACCTGTTTAGAGGTAAATGGTGCTACCTATATGCCGGGTGTCGAATACGCATGGTGAGAATGTGTATACCAAAACACTGACGCACTTCCGAATGTACAAGTCTAGACGTTTGAATTTGTCTAACGGCAATTACCATCAAAGATGGTGTGTTTGTGGATTAGTAAGAATGGTTGTTATGAAAGTCCATATATCGTTACAGGCGATAAGGCGAGAGCTAAACACAGGCTTAGAGGAAGAACCTAAACGTATTCAATGATAGGATTGTTGGAACGTGGTAAACCAAGAACATGGAGGCAGACTAATGCTAATGAAGTGTTAAATGGGAAAATGATAAGAAAAAAAATCATATAACTATTTTTTATCTTGGTGAAAGTGGTGGCATAGTACCTATGAAGCGAGAATAATAAGCTCGTGGAGGGATAGCCACTAGTCACAAGAAAGAACAAGAACTGAAATTAAGATAAACACAGCTTCGAGTATGACAAAGAAAATCAAATCCGAAAGGAGATGGTGCCTGTGTCCACTTCGAAACAAAGATTAAAACAAAATAAAATCCGTTATACGGAATATTATGACTTGCAAGAGGTCCTTGATAATCTATATAAAGATAGCAGTGAGAATAAAGTATTTTCAAATTTAATGGGGTTAATAACTTCAAGAGAAAATATAAAACTAGCCTATCGAAGTATAAAAGGAAATAAAGGCAGTCACACAGCAGGAGTAGATGGAAGAACAATAAACCATCTATCAAAACTAAATGAGGAAGAATACATTTCTCTAATACAAAAACAGTTTCATTGGTATAAGTCCCGCCCTGTAAAAAGAGTGGAAATACCAAAACCTAATGGAAAAACAAGACCGCTTGGAATACCAACGATTGTTGATAGAATTGTACAACAATGTATTTTACAAATTTTAGAGCCAATATGTGAAGCGAAATTTCACGACAGTTCTTATGGGTTTAGACCTAATAGGAATACAGAACACGCTATTGCAGAATGTGCAAGGCTAATGCAAAGACAGCATTTACACTATGTAGTTGATATTGATATACAAGGATTTTTCGATAATGTATGTCATTCAAAACTCATAAAACAAATATGGCACTTAGGAATAAGAGATAAAAAGCTAATTTGCATTATCAAGGAAATGTTAAAGGCTAATATTGTAATGCCAAAAGGTGAAACAATTATACCTACAAAGGGTACACCTCAAGGAGGTATTTTATCCCCATTGCTATCTAATATAGTACTAAATGAGTTGGACTGGTGGGTTTCATCCCAATGGGCAACAATGCCAACGCATTATCCATATAAGCAAAAGACTAATAGCAAAGGAACGGAAATAAAAAGCCATACCTATAGAGCCTTAAGGTCAAGTAAGCTCAAGGAAATTTACATTGTAAGATATGCTGATGATTTTAAAATATTTTGCAGTAATTACTATGATGCAAAAAGGACATATCAAGCAGTGAAACAGTGGCTTGAAGATAGGCTTAAATTAACAATAAATGAAGAAAAATCAACGATCACGAACCTAAAACAAAGGTATTCAGAGTTTTTAGGCTTCAAGCTGAAGGTTAAACCAAAAGGTAAAAAGTTTGTAGTACAGTCGCATATAAGTTATAAGGCACTGAAAAATGCAAAAGAAAATATTTCTAAATGTGTTGCGGATATAAAAAGACCTGCAAATGAAAAAGAGCAGTACAAAGCAATAGCTAGGTATAATGCTACTGTTTCAGGCTTGCATAATTATTACCAAATAGCAACAAATGTGAGTTTAGACTTTGCTAAAATAGCCTTTCACATTAAAAAGCAAATGAACAACAGGCTTGACTTAAAGACCAATGGGACATTAAATAAAGGATTTATCAAAGATAAGTATGGAAAAAGTAAACAACTTCGCTTCCTTAACGGACACCCATTAATTCCAGTGGGGTATATCCAAACGAAGGACGCAAAACACAAGAAAAAAGATATAAACAAGTACACTGTAGAGGGTAGATCTTTAATTCATAAAAATCTACAAATTGATATAGACACTCTTGTTTGGTTAATGAGACACCCTGTACTTGATAAGAGTATAGAGTATGCAGACAATAGGATTTCTCTCTTTGCAGCTCAATATGGAAGATGTTTTGTAACAGGGAATAAATTAACACCAAGTGATATACATTGCCACCATAAACTACCACTTGAAAAAGGTGGTACAGACAAGTACAGCAATCTAATTCTTGTAACAGAAAAAGTGCATATACTAGTCCATGCAATAAAAGAAGATACAATCCTAAAATATGTAAAAGAACTTGCCTTAACAGGTAAGCAAATTGAGAAATGTAATAAACTCAGAGAAATGGTAGGATTGCCAACCATTTAAAAGAAATAACTAGTTGTTGAGAAGTGTGTAAATCTTAATTAAAACGTGAAAATCTTTCTTGCGATGGGGCGCCGTGTGCGGTGAAAGTCGCATGCACGGTGCTAAGCGAGGGAAAAGCTGGAAACACTGAAACTGTAGGCTTACCTATCGCAATCTGGTGCAAAATCTCAAGGTATCAAACAACTTATGGCAGGCGGAGGGATTGTGCTAATTGGTCTTAAACTCATTCCACTGTTAGCTAACGTCTTGAAATAAAATGTTTAATATCTTTGATAAAATCAAAGAGTTTTTCTCCGAAATGCTCATTGATGTGATAAAAGAAAATTTAAGTGGAATGCTTTTAGACATCAATGATAAAGTAGCAACCATTGGAGCTGAAGTAGGTAAAACTCCGAGTGCTTGGAACTCTGAAGTTTTTACCTTTATAAAGTCCATTTCAGAAAATGTCATACTTCCCATAGCCGCCCTTATTATAACGGCGGTTTTATGCATTGAACTGATTCAAACGGTAATGAACAAGAACAACTTGCATGAAGTAGATACCTTTGATTTTTTTAAGTATGTAATTAAGATGTGGATTGCAGTTTGGTTAGTGTCTCATGCTTTTGATTTTTCTATGGCTGTTTTTGATGTGGCCCAGAGCTTAATAGGAAAAGCGGCAGGAGTAGTCAATATAACAGCTAAAGTATCACCTGGAGACATAGATAAAATGGTGGAAGTTTTAAAGGAAAGTCAGAACATAGGACAATTGCTAGTGATTGCCATTGAGACTGCTATTGTTAAATTAGTCATCCAAGCCATTTCTATTTTAATTACCGTTATACTTTACGGCAGAATGATAGAAATCTATATCTACTCCTCCGTATGTGCTATTCCCTTTGCAACTATGGGAAATAAAGAATGGGGAAGTATTGGGACTAACTATATAAAGGGACTTTTTGCCTTAGGACTCCAAGGCCTATTTCTTTTAATATGTGTAGGCATATATGCGGTTTTAGTAAAAACTCTTAATATAACAGATATTCACAAAAGTATTTTTGAACTCTTAGGTTATACCCTCATCTTAGGTATCACTATGATGAAGTCAGGATCCATGGCTAAGAGTATTTTAAACGCCCATTAAAAAGCGTACTAACAAATAAGAAAGGAAAATTTATGATTAAGTTAAAAAACAAAAGAAAGAAGTACCCATGTAGACATAACAATATTTCAAAAGTTATTGCTTGCTTTAGCTTACCCTTAGCCTACGCTGGCTATCTTTATACTGAAAGAAAGAAACACAAGGAATTGAAAAGACTAGCAGATAGCAGGGAAAAGGAAGTCTCCTACTTAAAACCCTTATTTGAAGATTTGGAAGACTCTACAGCTGAAGAGCTGGATTTTGCTGTATGTCTTAATTTGGAAGAGGAAGAAGGAGAAATCTAATGGCTTATGTATCTGTGCCTAAAGATTTAACCAAAGTAAAAACCAAGGTTGCCCTCAACCTGACAAAAAGGCAGCTTATCGGCTTTGCCTTAGCAGGAGCTATAGGCTTTCCTGTGTATTTACTGTCGAGAAAATTCTTTCCCAATGATTTGTCCATGCTACTCATGATTACAGTAGCCTTTCCCATCATCTTTTCCACTCTTTATGAAAAAGATGGACTCTATTTAGAAAAGTACATTAAATATTATTTAGAGAAAAAAAGGCATACCAGTATCCGAATCTATCAAACAGACTGCATTTATGACCTTAAAGCGAAAGGAGGAAAAATTGAACAAAAACGAAATAAAGCAAAGGAAAAAACTCTTACAAAATAAGGAGTCTTTAAAAAGACAAAAAGAAGACTTAAGAAATATTAGGAAGACGCAAAACAAACTTAATAGAGAAAAATCAAAAACCAAGTTAAAACATGGAGCAAGGGAAAAGGGAGACGAGAAAATGAAGTTCTCCCTTTTTTCGTCTAAAAAGAAGAGGAAAAAGACGGTTCAGGATTCCCTACCCTATTTAAGAATGCTTAGAGATGGAATCTGTCAAATTGATGTCAACAAATTTAATAAGACCATTCGTTTCTATGATATTAATTACCAGCTTTCAACGGAAGAGGATAAGGAAGCCATCTTCAACCAATTTTCAGACTTTTTAAACTATTTTGATCCCAATGTAGACATTCAGTTCTCCTATATTAATCACATAGGAAAAAATGAAGAGGTAGAAAAGAATATTTTTATTCCCCAAAGAAAAGATGCTTTTAATGAAATCAGACAGGAATATACCCAAATGCTTAGACAACAAAGTCAAAAAGGTAATCGTGGACTTAGCAAGAACATGTACCTTACCTTTACGCTAGAAGCAAGCGATTTAAGAGAGGGCAAGTTGAGACTTGAAAAAATGGAAATAGACCTTCTAAATAACTTCAAAAAATTGGGGGTCAAGGCCTATGTCTTAAACGGTTATGAAAGATTAAAGCTTATGCACGACCTTTTAAACAGTGAGGAAAAATTTGTATTTAGCTTTGATGACTTAAAACATTCCGGTCTTTCTACCAAGGACTATATAGCCCCTCCTTCCTTCAATTTTTCTAAGGTCAACGAATTTAATATTGGACCCTATACGGGAGAAGTCAATTTTCTTCAAATCTTAGCCCCTGAATTATCCGACCGTATGTTGGCAGAGTTTTTAAGTGTTGAAGAAAACATGGTGGTTAGTTTTCACATTAACTCCATTGACCAAACGGAAGCCATTAAGATGATTAAAAGAAAAATTACAGACTTAGACAAAATGAAAATAGAAGAAAACAAGAAGGCAATCCGTGCAGGATATGATATGGACATATTACCATCAGACCTTGTAACTTACGGAAACGATGCAAAAAAGCTCCTAGTGGAACTACAAAACCATAATGAAAGGATGTTTGTGGTTAGTATATTATTTTTGAATATGGAAAAGAGTAGAAAGAAATTAAAAAATATTCTTTTTCAACTGAATTCCATAGCAGGAAGACACAATTGTATCCTTAAAAATTTAAACTATAGGCAAGAACAGGGACTAATGAGTAGTTTGCCCTTAGGACATAATTTGATTGAGATAAATAGAGGGTTGACAACTAGCTCTACTGCTGTGTTTATTCCCTTTACTACAGAAGAACTTTGTTTAGGTGGGGAAAGCCTATATTATGGCTTAAACGCCTTAAGCAGAAATATTATTATGGCGGATAGGAAGCTCTTAAAAAACCCTAATGGATTGATTCTGGGAACACCGGGGTCAGGCAAATCTTTTTCTGCCAAGCGTGAAATAACCAACGCCTTTCTCATTACTGGAGACGACATTATTATTTGTGACCCAGAGTCAGAATATGGAAATTTAACCAAGGCATTGGGGGGAGAAGTAATAAAGATATCTCCTACCAGTAAAGATTATATCAATCCTTTAGATATTAACGCAGACTATGCCGATGAAGATAATCCCTTATCCCTAAAGTCGGACTTTATACTATCTCTTTTTGAGTTGGTTGTTGGAAAAGAGGGATTAAGTGCAGAGGAGACATCGGTTATAGATAGGTGTCTACCCATTCTCTATGAGAAATACTTTGAAGACCCTATTCCCGAAAATATGCCTATTTTAGAAGACCTCTACAACCTGTTAAAAGAGCAAAAAGAAAAGGTAGGGGCAAAGTTAGCGGTAGAAATGGAAATCTATGTAAAAGGAAGTTTAAATGTTTTTAACCATAGAACCAATGTAGATACTTCAAACCGTATCCTTTGTTATGACATCAAGGAATTGGGAAAACAACTTAGAAAAATCGGTATGCTGATTGTTCAAGATCAAGTCTGGAATAGGGTTACCATTAACAGAAACAAGAAGGAAACCAGGTACTACTGCGATGAATTCCATTTGCTTTTACGAGAAGAACAAACAGCCAGTTATTCTGTTGAAATTTGGAAGAGATTCCGTAAATGGGGTGGCATGCCCACAGGCTTAACGCAAAACGTGAAGGACCTTCTGGCTAGCGCTGAAATTGAAAATATTTTTGACAATACAGACTTTATTTTAATGCTGAATCAGGCAGGAGGAGATAGGGAAATACTGGCAGAGAAGTTAAATATCTCCCTTCATCAATTATCCTATGTAACCAACTCTAATGAAGGGGAAGGTCTACTTTTCTATGGTAATACCATTGTTCCCTTTGTAGACAGATTTCCAAAGGATACAAAACTTTACCGCTTAATGACCACTAAACCAGAAGAATTAAAAGAAGATTAAGAGGGGAGGAAAATACCATAAAAGAAAAAGTTACAAAGGAATCAATAAAGAGCAATTACATTATTAATTTAGACGCCCTATCAGCTCTTAAAGACTTTCCTGAAAATCTTTTTGATAGCTGTATAACTTCACCACCCTATTATGGCTTAAGAGATTATCACCATGAAAGCCAAATAGGAAGAGAAGATAGCCCTGAAGCCTATTTAAACAATTTGGTAGAGGTTTTTAGACAGGTTAGACGAGTTTTAAAAGAAGATGGGAGTCTATGGCTTGTTATAGGTGATCTATATGCAAGTACAAAAAGTAAGGAAGAAAGGCCAGCCTATAAGCCAAAGGACTTAATGGGGCTACCCTGGCAATTAGCCTTAAAACTTAGGGAAGATGGCTGGTATTTACGAAGCGATATTATTTGGCATAAGGAAAATGCCATGCCTGAATCCTGTAGAGATAGACCGACCAGGTCCTATGAGCACATCTTCCTACTGACAAAGTCTAAAAGCTATTATTACAACTATGATGCTCTAGCTAAACCCTTAGCTGAGTCCAGTAAGCGAAGATATTTATCAGCGGTAGGAAAAGACAACAAGTATATGAATGAAAAAAGTGGCATGAAAAGGCAGAGTTTAAATGAACCAAGGAATAGAAATGACTATACAGAAGATACTATTCCTAAAAAGAGAAATGCCAGAGATATTTGGACGATAAATACCTCTGCCTTTCGGGGAAAACACTATGCTTCTTTTCCGCCAAAGCTAGTAAAAACCTGTATATTAGCCGGTTGCCCCGAGAATGGACTTATTCTCGATCCCTTTATGGGAAGCGGAACAGTAGGCATGGTGGCAAAGAAAATGAGCAGGCAATATATAGGGATTGAAATTAACAGGGACTATTGCCAACTTGCTAAGAAAAGAATAGAGGAAGGAAGGTAATATATTATGAAAAAAAGAGACCCTATCAATCCAAGGGATATGCCAACAAAGACCAAGGATAAGAGAGGTAAATTAAAGAGCCAAAAGAGAACTAAAGCTACTGAAGAATTACCAAAAGCAACAAAGTTTAAGACCGACAGGCAAAGTACAGACGAGAAGGAAATAAAACAAGAGAATCCACAAAAAGATTTTTTGAAAGACACCTTTAATAGGGAAAGTTCAAGAGGGGAAGAAGAAGAAAAAAAGATTCCAGACCCTTTTAATATTAAAGAGAAGACACCACAAGAAAAAAGACAGAAGAAAATGGCGGAAAGAATCTTTGAAGAGAACCGAATTGATACAAATCAAAATATTGAAAGCAAAGAAATGGAGTCATTTTCCATGGGAAACCCTCTTTCTTATGAAGAGGATAAGTTTGAAGAATATATTGGAAGTTCCAGTCAAGCCTATATACCCCAAGTTCAGCAGGAAGACGGTCTTCCTGTTTTTTCTTTGCCAAAATTAGGGCTGGGCATAAGACCGAGTAAAAAGAAAAAAGAAGATCAAAGGATAGAAGGCAAAAATACCTTTAAAAGAGATACAAATCAACAAGTTCAAGAGCCTCACATAAATGATAGGAAGGACTTCTTACCGAATGAAAAGATGAGTAAGAGCCAAAGGCAGAAAAAACAAGCAGAAAGAACTTTTAGGAGCTATGAAGAAGAAAATAAAGAATGCATTCAAGAAAAAGATTATCCAATCAAGCTGACAAATAATTTTGATGGGGCGAAAATCCTTCAAGGAAAAAGTTTTAAACAGCCAAATGAAAGTAAAGAGAATAAAGAGGTTTTAGAAGATGGCTCAACAGAAAATAGCCATGGAAACTTTAGAGAGAAATCTTCAAGGCTAAGAGTAGATAGGGTAAAGGAGAACACTCTACAGACGGACTCGATAAAAAAGAAAAGAACAACAAAGTTTCAAGAGGAAGCAACAAGTCCACAGAAAGGCAACAGCCAAAGCCCTAGCGAGATATATGATCCTCTAGGAAAGGATATGGACAATGATGGTGTTATAGACCGCTATGATGTGGATTTTAGAGATAGTGATGTATCTTATAGCCATAAAGAAAGAAAAGCTCCTAAAGAAAATCAAAGGACCGATTATCAGGTCATAAAAGAAAATAGGAATTATAGAAATAAACCCCTTGGAAAAGAAAAGCCCTTAACTAATAAGGCAATAAAGAACAAAAAATTAAAAAAGACCTTAGTGGAAAAGCAAAGCCCACAGCTTAGAAAAGCTAAAGGAAAAGAAGCTTTTTTAAAAGGGGGAAGCCAAAACTTTTATAGGGCGGAAGATCAGGAAAAACTAAAAAATAAAACTGATTTTAATAGGAAACTGCCTGTAGGCGAAGAGAAAAAAGAGGGCCTAGAGAAAACGAGGTCAAACTTTACAGGAGATGAGAAACTCACCCGTAAGAAAAAGACAAATGTGGAAGAAATAGAAACTTCAAAGGATAGCGAAAAATCTAAAGCAGAAGAAAAAGGTCAAAAGGATTTAAATAAGGATTTAACAAAAAACATAAAGTCTAAAAAGTTCCAATCTGAAAAAGAAGTAGGGGAGTCTAAATTTCATAATAATGAAAAGAAAATATCAAAACTATATAAGAAAAAAGAAAAAACAGAAAAGAAGTTGTTAAAAGACGAGAAAAAGGCAGGTTCTAAACTGGATAGCCCAGCTATTTTAGCCACAAGTATAACAGCAAATTATCTTTATAGTGGAAAAGAGGATAATGCAGGGATAGATGCTGCCTATAAACTAACCCGAGGAAGTGAATTAAGTCTTAGAAAAATTAGAAGGGATAGGAGAAAAAAGCCTTTCAAAACAAGAAAAAAACTTGGAAAGCTGGATAAAAAAATCCACAAAAGAGAAGAGAAACTTCTTTTTCAAAAAAACTTTGAAGATTTAAAAAAGACAAGCACCTATCAAAAGACCAATCCTTTAAACCGCTTCTTTATGAAGAAAAGATTTCAAAGAAGATTTAGGAAAAAGACAAAGGAAAGTTTGTCCAAGAGAATAAAGAAGTCTTTCTCTAGTGGAGCAAAAAAAGTAACGGATTTTATAAAAAATGGAGGATATAAAAAAGTCTTTCTTGCTCTAGGGATAATAGGCCTATTCTTTGTCCTCTTTCAAATGGGGAGCAACATGGCCACAATGACAGCAGGTTTTGCCAGCAATATCACCACGACGACCTACTTGTCTGATGAGGGCGTTCTAAGTGATGTAAATAATGAATTTTTAAGCTATGAAAATGCCCTCCAAGATGAAATTGATAGCCTATCTTCTTATCATCCGGGCTATGACGAATATAGAGTAAAGGGAGATACCGTAGGTCATGATGTCCATGAGTTATTTTCCTATTTAACAGCCAGATTTGGAGAGATAAAGTCAGTAGATAAGATTAAGGGAGAACTTAAAAGGCTCTTTAATCAGATGTATAAAAAAGATTATTCCGTAAAGACTATAACCAAATATGATAGTGAGGGAAAGCCCTATAGTTATAGGATCTTTACCTTAACCCTTTCTAAAAAGACCATTGATGAAGTGGCAAGGGAAGCTTTTAAGGATTACGAAACTAATCTTGCCCATTACGAAGCCTTGCTATCTGCTCAAGGAAATATGGCTTCAATATTTGGGTCTGGTAATGGGGACTTATCAGAAATACTGGACAATCCAAATTTTGGTAACCCAGGCATTGCCTTTGATGATGCAAGCGTAAAAACCTTATTTAATGAAGCAGAGAAACATATAGGGAAAAAATATGTTTTTGGAGCAAGTGGACCAAAGAACTTTGATTGCTCGGGGTTTGTTTGCTGGTCCTTTACTAAATCTGGTGTAAGAAATATGCCGAGAACCACAGCCTGGTTAATCTATAAAAATTATTGCAATCCCATAAGTCCATCTGAAGCAAAGGCAGGAGATATTATTTTCTTCCAAGGAACTTATAAAAGCGGGACCCCTATATCCCATGTCGGCATTTATGCGGGAAACGGCATGATGATTCACGCAGGAGACCCGATTCAATACACAAGTATAAACAGCAAGTATTGGAAAAACCATTTTTATGCTTTTGGTAGACCACGTTAAGGAGGGATAAGAATTTGAATAGAAAATTAGTAAGAAATATAGAAAAACAAAAGAAACTTAGAGCTAAAAAAGAAGAGATAGAAATAGAATTGCAAGTTCTTGAAGAAGAACAAATAGAAATGGAAAACATAGAGGTCATCAAAGAATTTAGGTCTAGGGAAATCTCCTTAGATGAATTTTTAGATATTGTGAGAAAAAACAAGGAGGAAGAAAAAAGAGAAAAAGAAGAGATAAAGAACTTAAAAGAAGGAAGGACTTTAGTAGAAAATATAGAAAATAGCGAAGGAGAGATTATAGAATGAAAAAGTTAATAAGTATGTCATTGGCGCTTCTCATATTATTTGGAAGCGTCTTTAGCTTTGTAGGGACAAATATTGTTTATGCACAAGAGGAAGCCTGGACAGAGGAAGATTTTTTATATAGTTCACCAGGGAACATCATTGCCTATAGTGATCAAGGGATGGCCAAGCAAAAGAAAACCAAGACCTTAGTGTTTCCTGAAGGAACAAAATCAGTAAGAGGAAATTATTCCTTAGACCACATGGGAGACAAGGATAGATTTAATCGAGAATTTGGACGAGGAAAGGTTTATGATCTGGTTGTTTTTCCAGACTCCGTTACTTCTCTTGGCTACGCTAGCTTCTATACTGGGAAAATAGGAAAGGTTAAACTATCTCAAAACCTAAAAACTATCGGCGGTCTTGCTTTTTTCTCCTGTGAACTTAGTGAAGTGGATTTACCTGATACTTTGGTAAATATTGAACATAATGCTTTTGAAAGAAATAACCTCCAAGAAATAACTATACCGAAGTCTGTGAAGACAATTGAACAGTATGCTTTTTCAAGAAATAAATTGCACACTATAAAAGTTTTAGGCAATCCAAATATTAACAGTAAGGGAGTATTCCATAATCAAGAAGTTGAATATAGACCAAAACAAAATCCATTTTACGAAAATCATTTTGGTTTCAACGGAAATCAAGGATTTAAATCTATTCCTAATGGATTAAGTTATGAAAATGGAGAGTTTGTCTTTGATAAGAATGTAGATAGTGTAGAACTTGAATTTGATTATAACAATGATATGTATCAAGGAAAGATGACTATATACAATCCAAATAAATATTCCATTGATACTCAAACAGATTTAACAGGACAAGACATTGATGAAAAGGACAATAAGATTGATGATTTAACTAAAAACATTAAGGATTTAGAAAATCAGATCAAAGACTTAAATGATAAGAAACAAGAAGACCAATCAAAGATAGATGAATTAAAAGAAAAGTTAGAATCTTGTAAAGATAATGGAGAGAAACTAAAACAAGAAAAGGCTAAGCTAGAAGAAGAGATTAGAGATAAAGATAATAAGATTGCTCAATTGAATAAAGAAATTGAGGATTTTAAAAATTCTAACAATGATGAACTAATAGTAGAAATTACGCAGCTTAAAGATGAATTAAAAAGAATGCAAGATGAAAATGCAAAACTAAAAGAAGATTATTCATCTACAAAATGGGAGTTAGAAGCTGAGAAAGAAAAGACCGATAAAAACGAAAATAAAATCAAAGAAATGCAAGAAAAGCTTGAGTCTTTAGAAGGGGAACTTGCAAAGAAGATTAAAGAAATTGAGGATAAAGATAATAAAATTAAGGGTTTGGAAAAAGCACTTGATGAAAAAGATACTAAGATAAAAGACCTTGAGTCTAAAAAGAAAGAGACAGAAAATTCTAAGGCAGAATGCTGTAAAAAAATTGAAGAGCTTCAAAAGACTATTGATAGTTTAAAAGAATCTTCTGAAAATACAAAAAAAGAATTAGAAGATAAGATTAAAGGACTAGAAGAAAAACAAAAAGCTTCTGAAGAAGAAATTAAAAAGCTAAAAGAAGAATTAGATAAGAAAATCGAAGAAGCAAAGAAGTTAATCGAGGAAGCAAATAAAAAATCGAAAGAAGAACTTGAAAAACAAGCTAAAGATGAAAAAGACAAAAACCTAAACCAAGACTTATCTAAGAAATTAGATGAACTTCTAAAACTTCAAAAAGAAAACAAAGAGAAGAAAGAAGATAAGAAATCTCAAGATAAGAAGTGGGACGAAATTTTGAAAGCTGATGACAAGAATATCCTAAATCAATTTGATCTTAACAAGATGAAAAAACAGGAGGAACAACAAGGCAAAAAACAAGTTAAAGATGAAAAAGAATTTGCAGTTTTCCAAGTAGACAAAAACTTTTATAACATTATCAATAAAGATGGTAAGACAACAGTATATATGGATGTAAAAACTTATGTAGACCAAGGAAGAACTATGATTCCAGTAAGATATATTGCCTATACTCTAGGTTTTAATGTTGAGTATGACAACTCTACTCGTGAAGCTATTTTCTCAAATAAAGAGAATAATATCTTAGCTAAAAAGACATTAAGACTAAATATTGATACTGGTGTTATGAAAGATTCAGATGGAAAGGTCTACAATTCAGATGTTAAGCCAGTGATTATAAATGGAAGAATTCATGCTTCAATTTCAAATATTGCTAAAGCTTTTGGAGCAAGTCATGGAGATATTAAAGATGGAAAAGATCAAACCATTGAATGGGACAAAGACAAACAAGCTGTCTATGTCTTTAAACACGTAAAGTAAGGAGATATTTATGAGAAGAATAAAAAAGGGAGCAAGTCTAGTCTTGCTCCTTACCCTATTAATACTACCAATGAATGTTTTTGCTGGAACAGAGGGAGTAGTTAAAGAAAAAGGGCAAGAAATCTATGAACCTGAAAATCAAAAGGAAGGCTTAGACCAGCTTTTACAAAAAGAAGATCTTTACAGCCCTTCAAATGAAGAAATACCCTATCAAGATGTACCTAAAGTTCCGGAAAGGAAGGAAGAAAAAGTAAAACCAGTAAATGGAGGCAATGAAAAAGCCATTAATCCCCTTGCCACAAAAGAAAACAAGGCAAGGGGGACAGTTATTGAAAATGTTGACAGACAAGATAAAGACATTACCCCTAAAAAAGAAGATATTGTAGAAGAACAAAAGGAAGCAACATCCGTCAATCCTGAGCAGACAAATGAAAGTTCAAATCAGAAGCCTATAGATATGAGACAGTTTTTAACCTTTCAAACAAAGAGTGGAAAAACCTTTCACTTAATTGTAGACCATGGAGAACACGAGGAAAATGTTCAGCTATTGACAGAGGTGGGAGAACAGGATCTTCTGAACATGATAGAAGGAGAGTCGGATTTTAAGCCTAAAAAGGAAGAGGTAAAAAAAGTTCAACCTGAAAAAGTAGAAGAAGCTAAAGAAGAAGTCAAGGAGGAGAAAAAGTCAGGAGCAGGACTATACTTATTTGTAGGTTTGATTGTAGCAGGAGTTCTTGGAGCTGGCTACTACTTTAAGGTTTATAAGAAAGAGGAAGATGAAGAAGACGACACCATCTATGATGAATGGGAAGATGAATATGAATACGACGGGACAGAAAAAGATGAGGATTTCATCGACGAAAATCCTTTAGATGAAGACGAGCAAGATACCGAAATATTAGTTCCAGATGAAGATGACTTTGAATAAAACACAGCACAGTTGTCTTTTAATCTCGTATAGGATATAATATATGCGATAAATTAAGACTATTGTTTATAAGGCGGTGAGAAAATGTCAGCTTTAAGTGAGAATATTTTAGAAATTATAAAAAGTAATGGTGGAACCATTACCATAAAAGAAGCAGAGGAAAAGAATATTAGTCCAAAAAAATTACAGAGGATGGTAAAGCAAGGTAGCCTAGAGAGGGTTGCCAAAGGTCTTTATCTACATCCGGAATTTTTAGAAGATTCCTATTATATTTTTCAACATCGAGCACCTAAAGCTATTTTTTCTCATGAGACCGCCCTTTATCTTCACAAATTAAGTGATGAAAATCCCCATAAGATTATATCAACGATTCCATCAGGATATAATACATCTATGATTAAGGAAAGAGACAAGTATCTTTTCTACTATTTGAAAGAAGATTTATGGGAAAAAGGACAAGAAAAAATCAAAAGTCCCTTTGGAAATTTGGTTTACGTATATACAAAAGAAATGACCTTAGTGCAAATGATTAGTAAGCTTAACGGCTTAGATAAAGATCTCGTTCTTACAGCATTAAAAAGAGGTTTAAAGAACGCAGAACTAGATAAACTTGAACTATTAAGATATTCTAAATACTTTAAGTGTGAAGAACAAATGAGAAACTATTTGGAGGTTCTTATATGATATTTACAAGTCCCAGACAATTAAAAGATAAAATTAGAAATGCAGAACAGAAATATAATCTTCCGGCAAATACACTTTTAAATTATTATATGATGGAACGCTTTCTTTGCAGACTCTCTAGTAGCGAATATAGTGATAACTTTATTATTAAAGGGGGATTTCTAATCTCTTCCCTTATTGGGATAGACATGAGATCTACCATGGATATAGACACGACAATAAAAGGAATTCCTGTAAATGAAGAGTCAATTAGGAAGATAATTGAAGGAGTTATAAAAATAGAATTAGAAGATAATATTACCTGGGCAATTGAAAAAATACGCTCCATTCACGAGGCTGGAGAATATGACGATTTTCGAATAACTCTTATTGCAACATTCTTTAATATGCAAACACCCATAAAAATTGATATTACAACGGGAGATTGTATCATTCCTAAAGAGGTAGATTATAATTATCAACTTCTTTTTACAGATAAAAGTATCGACATTAAAGCTTACCCCTTGACCACAATTTTGGCTGAAAAGATAGAAACTATTTTATCAAGAAATGTTTTAAACACTAGAGCGAGAGATTACTATGATATATATATTTTAACAAAACTAAATCCTCAGTTAGACTATGAGGGGTTAAGGAAAGCTCTTATAATTAAGGCTGAGGAAAGGAATAGTTTGGAATATATACAAAATTCACAAAAATACCTGAAGGAGATTAAGGCAAGTAAAGAGCTTAAGGATATATGGGATAATTATAGTAGAAAAAACCAGTATTCTAAAGAGATAGATTGGAATGATATATTAGCCACAATAAATGAAGTTCTTACCAAACTAAGTCTTTAAAACTCGTATCAAAGAACAATAATACGAATAAAAAGGACGAAAATGGAACTTTAAATTTAGACGTTCAAGATTTAGAAATAGAAAATTCGTTTTTACAGTTTTGAAAAACTTAAATTATGAGGGTAAAAGTGAGGGTTAATGTGAAGGTCAAAATGAGGGACAAAATGTCGGTCAAAGTGTCGGTTAAAATGTCGGTCAAAAATTAAAGCCTGACGATAGGCGTAAACAAATTATTAAGATTATCAAAGATAAGTCACAAATCACGGCTCTAAATTTATCAGAAATTTTCTCTGTGTCAGAACGTACCATAGAGAGATTTAAAAAGCTTAGCATATAAAAAAGCAATAGAATATATCGGCAGTGCAAAAGATGGCTATTGGGTAGTTAAAAAATAGTATAGAAATATAAGGGTGGTTGTGTTATCTTAATAAAGGATCAAGCCCTTACCATCCGTGGTAGGGCACTATATAGTTTACAATTAAAAAATATCATAACTTAGGCGATAGAGAAAAAAATTTCATCTATCGCCTTTTTTAATGCAAAGGAGGCAATATGCAACTAGTAATAGCAGAGAAACCGAGTGTGGCAATGAGCATAGCCAAGGTTCTCGGTGTAAAGAATAGACAAAACGGATATATGGAGGGCAATGGCTACATCATAAGTTGGTGTGTAGGCCATTTAGTGGGATTAGTTTCTCCAGAATTTTACGATGAAAAATATAAGAAATGGGATATGGAGGACTTGCCCATTTTTCCTAAAGAGTTTAAATACTACGTCCTTCCCAAAGTAAAGAAACAATTCTCCATCTTAAAAACACTAATGAACAGAAAAGACATTAATGAAGTCATAAATGCCTGCGATGCTGGAAGAGAAGGGGAACTCATTTTTCGACTTGTATATAAGCAAGCAAAGTGCAAAAAAGACATAAAGAGATTATGGATTTCGTCCATGGAAGACAGAGCAATTAAAGAAGGCTTTGAAAAGCTAAAAGAGGGTCAGGACTACGATAATTTATTTGCTTCTGCTACGGCCAGGGCAAAGGCGGATTGGCTGGTAGGCATGAACTTAAGTAGACTTTACTCCCTTTTATATAAACAAAATTACTCGGTAGGTAGAGTCCAAACACCAACCCTTGCCCTAATGGTAGAAAGAGAGGGAGACATCCAAAGCTTTAAAAAAGAAAAATACTATACAGTAGAACTTAACTTAGATGACTTTTCTCTAGCAACAGAAAGAATAGATAATCCAGATATTGCTGAACAGTTAAAAAACTTAGTCCCAGAGACTATAAAAATAGATTATGTGGAAGAAAAGGAAAAAATCACAAAACCAGATCTGCCATTTGATCTAACTACACTACAAAGAGAATGTAACAGATATTTTGGCTACTCTGCCAAACAAAGCCTTGACTATGCCCAAAGTCTCTATGAGAAAAAATTGATTACTTATCCAAGGACGGATAGCAGGTATTTAACGGAGGATATGATTACAAGCCTTGTAAATAATATATTAGGGAAAAATGACTTTGATACCGATAGAATCAAGGTCATTTTTAATTCCAAGAAAGTAACAGACCACCATGCCATTATCCCCACTGCAAGTGCAAGCATTGAAGAGATTGAGAACTTACCGGAAAGCGAAAAAAGAGTTTTTAAACTCATTGAAAATAAATTACATGCCAGCTTCGCCTATCCCCTTAAAGAAAAACTCACAAAAATAATAACTGAATTTGATAGTTTTGAATTTACAACTAAAGGAAAGACAGTTATAGATGGAGGATTTACAAAATATCTAGAAGATTACAAGCCTAAAGATAAGAAAGACAATCCCCTCCCTATAGTCAATCCAGGAGATGAGTTTAGCATAAAAGAAAAAACCATAAAAGAAAAATACACCCAGCCTCCTAAGCCCTATACAGAAGAAAGCCTTTTAAAAGCCATGGAAATAGCAGGAAAAGGGGAGATAGACAAAGGTATTGAAGTGGAAAGAGTGGGACTTGGAACACCAGCCACTAGAGCAGGGATTATAGAGAACTTAATCTATAAGAAATACATCAAAAGAGAAGGTAAAAACCTTATTCCCACCCATTTAGGCTTGGCTGTTATCAGTATAGTGGCTAAGGAACTAAAAAATGCAAAACTAACCTCTGATTGGGAAACCAGCCTTTACTATATTTCGAAAGGCAAAAGCAGGGAGGAAGATTTCTTACAAGAGATTGAAGCATTTATTGCTAAGCAGATAGATCTCTATAAATGCGTAAATGAGCAATAAGCTAGCATAAAAGACACACAGGAAAGGAGAAAAAATGGCAAGATACAATTTCAAGGAAGTAGCAGAGATATTAAACGCCACAAGAAAAGAGATAGCTAATCCAAGTTATTACACGGATTTTCTAAAAACCTTGGGCAATAACTATAAATATACTTACGCCCATCAATTAAGTATTTACTCTATAAGTCCCAATGCCACAGCTTGTGCAGAGTACGACTATTGGAAAAGTATTGGTAGAAGCGTAAAAAGAGGGGAAAAAGGCATTCCAATATTAGACTTTGAAACAGGCAAGGTAAAATACCTTTTTGATGTTCTACAGACGGTAAGCCGTCAAAATCATATTGCAGAGGTTAAGGTATGGGAATATAAAAGGCAAGACCACCGAAAAGCCTTAGATTATCTAATAGACAATACAGATGGACTCAATAGCCTAAACTATTTAACGGAAGAGGAAAAAGTTTCTGCTCTAGTGGAAACCTATGTTAAAGAAAGCTATTATCAGATTTTAGATAGTCTATCAGAAGAAATCTTGACCTCTTACTCAAAAGTAAATCTACTAAATTTTTTAACAGAGTCTGTAAGAGTGGCAACGAGTTCCAGGATGGGCATAGACTATATCCCTAAGATGGAGAATCTAGAACTAATAGGTAGCTTATCCAACAAAGAAGATATGGACATACTTTTAGGAAGCATTTCCCAAACCAACAAAAGTCTGCTCATAGATATAGGCAGAGCAATTACGAGAGAAGAATTTATTAAAAGAAACTTACAAAATGAAAATAGGGAGCAGACAAAAGGGCTTAAGGAGCGTTATAATACAATTACTCAAAATGAAATGGACCCAAATAAGGTTAAAAATATAGGAGGTAGTGAAGATGGCAGAGATGATAACCATAGCGGGCAAAAAATACCAGAAACAAGGGGAGGAATACATTCCGGCCTTGAAAGAGACACCCTTCGAGAAAGAGGGAGGGACCTACCGACTGGAGATGGTAGACCAACACGAGATGATGATTCCCAATATCCAAATGCCGACAAAGCTAGACTTAGGGAAACTGAACAGCTTTGGCAGGGCAAGACTGAAATTTCTCAAGGAACACAAGGAGAACAGCTATCAGATTATGATGATGGAAGAAAGACTCATGGACCATCTGATGGATATAGAGAATCAAGTGGAAGAATTTCTGAGACAGGAAGAAGGAAAGATGATGGAAAGCTGGGGACTGACCTTAGAAATGAAGAGCCAGGATCTGGAGAAATATCTGAAACTGAAAAAGAACATGGATATGGAACTACAGGAGATAGCGATGAAGGAAATCGTCCTAGTATAGAAGATGAACAGCAAAAAAGGGAAGCTCAGGCTTCCTTTTTTAGTGAGAAAAATTCAGCAAGTCAAATTCGATTTACCAGTCCCATAAGTCAAGAAGAGATTGACCAATTTCTTATCCATGGAGGAAATATTGAAGGAGGCAGACTCCCTGTAATCGCTGAGTTTTCCAAGGGAAAGGATATTCAAAGTCAAATAGACTTTCTAAAGGAGAATTACCAAGGAGGAAATGGTCTTCTCATAGATGGCAGAGAGCTTGCAGCCTACTTTACAGATAGAGGAATGGCTCTTTCGGAAGGAAGGGAAATTGGAGACCATCCTGATAAAGTTCTTTCTTGGCAAGATATGGCTACAAGAATAAATGAACTCTTAGACAGGAGCTACTTTGTAAGTAATGTGGAAATAGACGAAAGCTTATCTTATGAAAGAAACCGTCTATCAGAAGCCGTTCTATATATGTATAGGGATATAGCTGAAGATTATGAGGGCCAATACTTCACCTCTCTTTCAGCTTTGGTTACTGGAAGTTTTCCAGATAGTACGGAAGCTCTAAGTAAAGAATTAGAGGATAAGGATTTTAGGAATACACTTGTCCGAGAATATGAAGACTTTTTAAATGATTATAAGCAAAACCCACAAATCCTAAGATTTCACTATCATAAGACCGAAGACTTATTAGAAAAACTTAAGGACCTTGATATTACAAGAAAACAGTATGTAAGCCAATTAAGAGATATTCAAAATCCTAATGCCTTTATCACTCAAGATGAAATAGATGATGTTTTAAGGGGAGGAAGTGGTTTCGTCCAAGGCAGGGAAAGAATATATAACTATTTTATAGAAGACCATAGTCTACAGGAAAAGGCCGACTTTCTAAAGTCTGAATATGGAATAGGAGGCAGTTCTCCCGGGATTTCAGGAGATAGAAATAGTAGCCAGTGGCATGATGGGAAAGGTATTAGATTAGAAAAAGAGTTCGCTCCTTCTATTGGTCTTAATTGGAACGAAGTAGCAAAAAGGATTACTAATTTAATAGTAAAAGACCAATACCTAGAAGCGAAAAAAGAAATTGGTATAGAAAGTCAAAACCAAGAACGAGATGCAGAGACAAAGGTTAAAAGTGAAGAAGATCTACCTGCTACAGACGACCGTTTATATATTGAACAGGGCTTTGATGGAAGCAAGACCTACTATGTAGATGGAATATCCCTAGCCTATATGGAAGAAAACGGACGACTGGTTTTCTATGATGATCAAATAGACGACGAGTTCAAGGAAGAGTTAATAAGAATCGCTCACGAGATTCAACAGGCCTATCCTATTGACTATATAGAGGACGGTATTGTCTTAGAAGAAATAAATGATACCTTCTATATCAAAGATATGGAAATAATAAATGGGGTTGAATACTATCTTTTAGAAAGTCAAACTGAATACGAGGACGTTCCGAATCTTATTGTCAATAAGGCAAGGGAAATTATAGATGATGATATTGTAAATGGTTTTGATGAATTTAGAGAATTTCTTGAAGATAAGGGTCACGAGCAAGGGGAAGAAACCCAGATAGACACTATAGCCGTAAAGGTCGGTCAATATTACGGACTTGTAGATAGGGAAGAGCTTAAAGATATTAAGCTTATCGCTGATGGCAGAAGGGTTTATCCAGATGAAAATGCTAAAGGCCAAGTTTACCCACTATATAAGGGAAAGACCTTTGAAGACAGCCAAAAGATTGATGCCCTATTTGATCGTCTTGCCGTAGAAATGAAAGATACAAATCTTATGGACTTAAATGATCTTTTTTATATTGAAAACCATGACCTAAGGGAAATAGAGATGGATACAGTAACAAAAGAAATAGAGGGGATAGATTTTTATATCTCATCATTTGACCAGCAGTTTCCAGACTATTCTAATGATATTTATATTTCCAATAAAAACCTTGAAATAAACGGAGCCTATCAGTCTATTGCCTATATTAATAAGGACAATCAAGTAAACTATAGATTTAAGCTTCCAGGGGATATTAAAGAGGCTATTGAAGGCATAAGGGATAAAAAAGAAATTATCTCAAGGCTTATTCAAAAAGAGATAGACGATCATCAGGTCTATTCCTTTGACCTACAAGGAGAAGTCTTTACTTTAGACCATGTGGATGTGGAAGAAAACTTACTCAATCCACCGAAAAGTCTTCCCCAAGAAGAACAAAAGGGAGCTTATACAGAAGATCTTGCCCTAGATATGAAAGAATTGAAGTTAAAGCAGGTCCTTAAATGGAAGGACTATATTATTTCTGAAAACACAGCTATTTCTTATGACTCCTACAAGGAGATCCTTGATAACCTGCCCTATTTATTAGATGATGATCACAGGCAAGTCCTTCTTCAAGGCTACTTAAATGAACAAGTAGAAAAGGCTAAAGAAATGGAAGAAGATCTAGAGCCTATCTATAAGATAGGCATGGAAGTAAGCTATGACGGCAAAGAATACACCATCGCAGATATTAAAAAATATGAAGACTACAATACGATGACCTTAAAGGATAATGAAGAATATCTTGGTGGTTTTATTAAAAATAATGTTATTTTGCCCTATGGCAGAGAAAAAGATTTAAAGCTTAAAATCTTAAAAGAGCCAGAAAAGGAAATAAGTCAGTTAGATTTTAAGGACCTAATCGGACCTGGTGGGCAAGAAGTTCAAGCAAAAAGCTTTGATTCTGCGGAACGAATAAAAAGCGTAGAGAAAGAAGAAACTAGGGAAGAAAAGCCAGATAAAAATCGAGATTCTGAAAGTATTGAAGAAGTAACCGATACGAAAAACTACAAGATCCTTTCTAGTGAAGATGAAATCCCTTTACCACCGTCAAAAAGGTTAGAAAACAACATCAAAGCCATAGGCTTATTAAAGACGCTGGAAAAAGAAGATCGAATACCCAGTGATGAAGAAAAAAACATCTTGGCAGGCTATATAGGTTGGGGTGGCTTGGCAGATGTCTTTAACGAAGAAAAAGAAGGACAGTGGCTAGAGACAAGGAACTTCTTAAAGGAAAATCTCACAGAAAAAGAATACGAAGATGCCAGAGCTTCCACCCTTACCGCTTTTTATACACCAAATTTTGTTATAGAAAGTATTTATTCCACCCTATCCAAGATGGGCTTTAAAGAAGGAAATATATTAGAGCCCTCCCTGGGCACAGGTAGATTTATAGGTAATCTTCCAGAAAGTATGGAAAAATCAAAAATCTATGGCACAGAGTTAGACCCCATCTCAGGGAATATTGCCAAGATTCTATATCCAAAAGCTAATATAGAAATTAAAGGCTTTGAAGAAACTAATTATTCCAACAATCTATTTGATCTTGCCCTAGGCAATGTTCCCTTTGGCGAATATAAGATAAATGATCGTGACTATGAGAAAAACAACTTCCTCATTCACGATTATTTTTTTGCCAAAACTTTAGATAAGGTAAGAGATGGAGGTATCATAGCTTTTATTACTTCTTCAGGCACCATGGATAAAAAGAATGAAGATGTAAGAAGATATATCTCAGAAAGGGCTGAATTTTTAGGAGCCATAAGACTCCCTAATACCACCTTTAAAGGGGAAGCGGGAACAGAGGTTACTTCAGACATTATCTTTTTAAAGAAAAGAGATAGGCTTTTAAAGATAGACGAAGACTGGCAAAGGCTAGAAACTGATAGCCAAGGCCTTACCTATAACAAGTATTTTGTAGAACACCCTGAAATGATTATGGGAAAAATGGAGGAAGTATCGGGACCTTTTGGCAAGACACTAACCTGTATTGATACAGAAGACAACTTAAAAGAAAAGCTAAAAGAAGCCATTTTAAACATTGAAGGGACCTATGAGGAAATGGAAAGGGAAGAAGTATTCCAAGAGGCAAAAACCCTACCGGCAGATGATAGGGTCAAGAATTTTTCCTATACCCTAATTGATGACAAGGTATATTTTCGAGAGCAATCCTTGATGTTTGAAAAAACCTTAAGTGAGAAGGATAAAAATAAGGTTAAGGCTTATATAACTGTAAATGATGCTCTAAGAGAGTTAATTGACCGCCAAAAATATGACTTCACAGATGAAGAAATAAAAAAATCTCAAGCTAAGTTAAATAGGGTTTATGATGAGTTTAATAAGGACTACGGAAGATTAAACAGTAGGGAAAACTCAAGGCTATTTAGGGAAGACAGCAATTACTCCCTCCTATCTTCCATTGAGAACCTAGATAAAGAGGGAAACTTTATCGGCAAGTCCGACATCTTTACAAAGAGGACGATAAAAAAGCAACAAGTTATTGACCATGTGGACAATAGTCAAGATGCTCTAATCCTATCTGTAAGCAATATGGGAAATATTAACTTCCCCTATATGGGAGATTTGACAGGTAAAGATCGAAAGACCCTTATAAATGATTTAAGAGGGAAAATCTTTTTAAACCTTGACAGCTACAATCCAAAAGATCTAGACCCCTTTAAAACCGCCTTGGAAGATGATGACTTTGCTAGAGCCTATGTAACGGCAGATGAATATTTGAGTGGCAATATTAGAAAAAAGATAGACGTCTTAAATTCCTATATAGAAAATATCGAAAAAGAACTCTCTCAAGAAGAAAGAAACAAGGTTGCCATAAGTTCGGACTACACTATTTACAGTCTAGAGGAAAAAGAAGCCTTAAGAGAGGAACTCAACCAGCTAAACTATCAAAAAGAAAAACTAAAAGAAGTTATGCCTAAGGCCTTGGAAGCGGGGGAAATTTCTGTTCGTTTAGGGGCTACTTGGATAGAGCCTGAAGTTTATGAAGAGTTTATGTTTCATCTTTTAAAGACACCAGGTTACGAAAGATATAATATCCACTTGAGATATACTGAAGTAACGGGAGAATGGAGAGTTGAGGGTAAAAGTTCGGATAAATCCAACGACCTTGCCAATCTAACCTATGGAACAAGTAGGGCTAATGCCTATCGACTGATAGAAGATACGTTAAATCTAAAAGAGACAAAGATCTATGATCGCTTTGAAGAAGATGGGAAAAAGGTATCTGTTCTAAACAAGGAAGAAACCATGTTAGCCGGACAGAAGCAAGAAATCATAAAGGACGAATTTAAGGATTGGATTTTTGAAGAACCAAATAGGCGTAATCGACTGGTTAATAAATACAATGAACTTTTTAATTCCACAAGACTTAGGGAATACGATGGAAGCAATTTAATCATGGAGGGAATGAATCCTGAAATTGAGTTAAGAGTTCATCAGAAAAATGCTATTGCCAGAAGTCTTTACGGAGGTAATACCCTACTAGCCCACGAAGTGGGAGCAGGAAAGACCTTTGAAATGATAGGTATTGCCATGGAAGGAAAAAGACTGGGGCTTCATAATAAGTCTCTATTCGTAGTTCCCAACCATATTACAGAGCAGTTTGGCAGGGAGTTTATGCAACTTTACCCAACGGCAAATATCCTTGTAGCTACTCAGGAAGATTTTCAACCAGCTAAGAGAAAGAGATTTTGTGCTCGTATAGCGACTGGCGGTTATGACGCCATCATCATTGGCCATTCCCAATTTGAGAAAATTCCCATGTCTAAGGAAAGACAGGAATATGAAATCCAAAGTCAAATTGATGAAATATTGGACTATATAGAAGAATATAAAAGGGATCGAGACCAAAGATTTACCGTTAAGCAATTAGAAAAGACCAAGAAAAAATTAGAAACCCGACTTAAGAAATTAAATGATGACTACAAAAAAGATAGTGTAGTTACCTTTGAAGAATTAGGTGTTGATAAGCTCTTTGTAGATGAAGCCCATGCTTATAAAAATCTCTATTTATTTTCAAAAATGCAAAATGTAGCGGGCATATCTAATACCGATGCTAAGAAGTCTTCAGATATGTTGATGAAATGTCGCTATATGGATGAAATCACCGACAATAAGGGGATTGTCTTTGCTACAGGAACGCCAGTTAGTAATAGTATGGCAGAACTCTATACCATGCAGAGATATTTGCAATATGACAGGCTTAAGGAAATGGGTTTAAATCATTTTGACTCTTGGGCCTCTACTTTTGGGGAAACTATAACCGCCATAGAACTTGCTCCTGAGGGCAACGGCTACCGAGCAAAAACTCGTTTCGCCAAGTTCTACAACCTTCCAGAACTTATGAATACGGTAAAGGAATTTGCAGATATTAAGACTTCAGATGTTTTAAATTTACCAGTACCAGAAGCCCACTATGAAACCATTAAGACGGAGCCAAGCCAAGAACAAAAGCTTATATTGGAAAGCCTTTCTGAAAGGGCTGACAAGGTAAGAAACAAGCAGGTGGATTCAACTGTTGACAATATGTTAAAAATAACGGGAGATGGGAAAAGACTAGCCTTAGACCAAAGGCTTATGAATCCATTACTACCAGATGATGAACATTCAAAAGTAAATACCTGTGTGAAAAACACCTTTAGCATCTGGGATAAATATAAGGACCAAAGATCAACTCAGCTTATCTTTTGCGATATGTCCACACCAAGGTCTGATGAGTTTAATGTCTATGATGATATTAAGAAAAAGCTAATGGATATGGGGGTGCCTGAAAGAGAGATAGAATATATCCACTCTGCAAAAAACAACAAAGAAAAGGACGCTATTTTTGACAAGGTAAGAAAGGGAGAAATAAGAGTCCTTCTTGGCTCAACTCAAAAAATGGGTTCAGGAACCAATGCTCAAAACAAGCTTATCGCCATTCATGACCTGGACATTCCCTGGAGGCCTGCTGATCTTCAGCAAAGGGCAGGAAGAATAGTAAGGCAAGGCAATGAAAATAAAGAAGTGCATATATTTCGTTATGTTACAGAAAATACTTTTGATGCCTACCTATTCCAAACACTAGAAAATAAACAAAAATATATTTCTCAAATCATGACAAGCAAAACTCCTGTTAGAGTGGCAGAAGATGTAGATGAGGCAACCCTAAATTACGCTGAAATCAAAGCCCTTGCTACAGGCAATCCTCTAATTAGGGAAAAAATGGACTTAGATAATGAAGTATCTAAGTTAAAGATTTTGGAATCTAATTTTAAAACCAATAGATACAAGCTTGAAGATAAGGTCTATAAAGACTATCCCAAGGAGATAGAAAAACTAAAAAAGCAAATAGAAGATACCAATAAAGATATTTCAAACACAGAGAAATTAATTGAAGGTGAAAATAAGTTTACTTCTATTATGGTAGATGGAGTCAAAGAAAGGGACAAGAAACGAGCTGGGGAGTTACTTTTACAGAAAATAAAATCTCTAAAAGTGGGAGAAGATAAGGAAGAAAAGTTGGCGAATTATCGAAACTTTGAAATCTATGGTAAGTACAATTCCTTCTTTAATTCCTATACAGCGATTGTCAAAGGACAAGGAAAGTATTATGGAGAATTTGGTACGGATCCTATAGGAAATATCACTAGACTAGACAATATCTTGGATAAGCTTCCTGAAAGACTGGAAGACACAAAGACGAAGCTAGATACAGTAGAAAA
Organism: Peptoniphilus sp. HCN-40583; assembly: GCF_037892835.1. NCBI lineage: Bacteria > Bacillati > Bacillota > Tissierellia > Tissierellales > Peptoniphilaceae > Peptoniphilus > Peptoniphilus sp. HCN-40583. The sequence continues at coordinate 26,584 of NZ_JBBKBU010000003.1, read as the reverse complement.
GCAACTTGAAACGGCTAAACTTGAAATCCAGAAAGACTTTCCACAAAGAGACTTGCTCATGGAGAAAAATCTTAGACTCTTGGAAGTTAATAAATTATTAGACCTAGGTCAAAGGGAGGCAGAGGTACAGGCAGATCCTTTGCTTGATGAAGTAAAGGGAGAAATAATAAACTTTCTTAATAGAGAATATGAAGAGGAAAACACAGTAGAAGATTTTGATAGGCTCTTTCCTGACATAGAAAATATTGGCCTAGCCTATACGACTACACCAGATGAAAACCATGAGATACAAACCACGCTTGACCTTAAAAACTACAAATTAAATCAATATGTAGACAACACTTTAGTTTACAGCCAAGCCTTTACTTTTGACCCAGAAGATGCCAGTAGCACTAAGGAATTAGCCCAAATAGCTGCTCATATAGGTCTATGGGATTTTCAAGAACTTGTCTATGTAGATGAGGAGAATCTTAAAAGTGTTTTAGGTCTTGAAATAGATGATAATGGCAATTTCTATGACCCCCTTTCTAAGGACATGGATTTAGATGGAGTAATAGACCGATATGATGCTGATTTTCGAGATAATCAGGTACAGGAAATCGGAGACTTGAATGAAAAAGATAGGAATAAGAACTCAATACTAGAAAAAATTAATGAGTATAATGAGTATAAAGAACAAATTGAGCACAGAGATAATAAGAAAGAAAAATCACAAAATTTAGAATCCCAACTCAGAGAGGAGGGCGTTCGTGGAGCCTTGTAAAGAAGATGTAGGAATTAATAAAGGAGAAAAAGAATTTCTAAAATTCAAACAAGAAATTAAAAAATTAGATAGGAGCAATGAGAAGGTTTTTAAAGATATGGACATTAAGCTAGTAATAGCTAAGGTCTTAAATGAAGAGAGTTTTAAAATAATACAGGATATTTGGATTGAATTAGAAAATAAAAACCTTATTCATGAAATTTGCAAGGATATAGAAATAAGGATTAATGAAATCAACCAGTAAAGAAATCAAAAGAGGAGGAAATAATGAACTTACAGAAAGGCGATACGATAAGGACCAGTTTATCTGATAACACTATTGTTTTAGATATTGAAGACAATCGAGCCACACTATTTACAGGCAATCAGTTTGTAGTGGTAGGAGGTATAGACTTTAATGAAAAGAAAGGTATCTTTGAATGGCAGGGAGGAAGATATGCCGATTCAATAGATAAAGTACCTTTAATCAAGATTGACGACTTTAGAAAAATGAAAGACTTGCTTTCTGATTTAATGGACAATAGCTATGAGAACTTTGTAAAGGCCATGGTTTCAATTGAAAGCGGGATTGAAAACAAAGAAGCCCTACAAAACGCTTATGACAATTATATGAACGATGACATTATGGGATTAATTGACGATAATTTTGCAAAATATCTTGATGATTATTCATTAGAAAATGAGCAAAGTCAAGAGATAGAAAAAGAAGAAAGGGTTAGTAGTCCTATAAACAAAGAGGATAATAAAGTTTCAAAGGAGAAAGAAAATATGCCAGAGGAAAAAAAAGAAAAAGAAAGCCAAAGTATTACAGGTAATTTGACGGATGATCCCAAAATTTCAGAACATACTAGTAAAGACGGGAGAAACTTTAAAGTGGCCTCCTTTTCTATAGCCAGTAATGACAAAGATGGGAATGTAAAATTTACTAACTGCTATGCTTATGATAATAAAATTGAAAAAGTTGAAAATCTTAAGAAGGGAGACTTTGTTTCTCTTTTAGGAAAGATGCAAGTGTCACAATCTAAAGAAGGAAAAAGCTATGAAAACTTTAAAGTTTATGGAGTGAAAATTTTAAAAGAAAAGAAGAAAGAATCGGTGATTGGAAATATGAATAAATTTAAAGAAAAATCCAAGGTAAATAATAAAGGGGAAAGAAAAAATAAGGTAAAAGAAAATGAAATCTGATAAAATATATCTTATGGCTTAGATATATAATCATAATAATTGAAATAAAACTATAATATCATGTATATTTGAATTTTGAGAGGAGGGGTTCTCAATAGTACACAGGGAATTTGCAGAAGAAAATTATCTAGAGGCAATTTACATTTTATATAAAAACCATAGAGAAGTTAGAAGCATTGATATTGCAAACTATCTAGAGGTTGCCAGATCAACTGTTCATAAGATGTTAAGAAAGCTGGTAGACAAGGGCTATATCCTTTATGAAGAAGATAAAATAGTACGATTTACAGAAGAAGGAGAAAAGATAGCTAAGGGCATATACGAAAAGCATCTTTATTTGACAAAACTATTAATTGAAATTGGAATCGAGCAAAAACGAGCGGAGGAAGAAGCGTGCCAAATCGAACATATAATCTCTGAAGATAGCTTTCAAAAAATTAAAAAATATTTTGTCAATAAAATTTAAGATTTTAAAACAAGGTACATGTGAGGGAATCTTCACGTGTGCCTTGTTTTTTTATTGAAAGAAAATAAAAAATATAAAAAATTAATAAAAGCATAAAAAAGCGAAAGCTATTGATGCAAGTTACTGTATGCAAACTTACTCATAACTACTACACATAATGAAAGTAGAAAAAACCTCTGTACCTAATCAAAAGATTATTTATCCAATAATCTTTCAATATAAATCTGAAACATGAGATATTCTACTTGTAAATTTTAGAAAATGAAAAAGTTTTAGTGAGAGTACAACAAAACAAAGTATTGATATTAAGTATCAATTATAGTATAATGTGATTGAGTTAGGTGTGGCTAACACAAAATAAACAAAAACTCCTTTTAACAGAGAGTTAATTTTTGCAAAGAGGTGTGATATGTCAAAGTGGTTTGAATGCATTAATAAAGATACATATAAGGAAAACAAAAAAGCTAATCTTTTTATCTTTCCTTTTGCCGGAGGTGGTGTCTCTGTCTTTAGAAAATGGGGAGTTCAATTTAACAATATAGGAGTTTATGTTGCTCAATACCCTGGAAGAGAATCTAGATTCGGAGAAAGAGCAATAGACAATATAGAGGAGTTAGTGTATGAGCTATTTTACAGTTTAAGAGAAAACCTGGATACCCAAACACCATACTATCTATTTGGTCATAGCATGGGTACAAAGATTGTTTATGAACTGACATTAAGGATAAAAGAAAGCGACTTACCAAACCCCAAAGGAATAATTATATCTGCTGGTCGTGCGCCTTGTTACAAGGAGCCAAACCCTATATATCACCTTGATGATGAAGGATTTATAGAAGGATTAAGAAGATATGACGGAACACCAGATGAAATTTTAGATAACAAAGATCTAATTAGCATATTTCTTCCGACTCTAAGAGCAGATTTTATTATAGATGAGGATTATCAAGATAAAAAATATGAAAAAGTTGATAGCAACATCCTTGGTTTGATGGGGGACATTGACGAAGAAATGAAGTTGGATGAGTTATTGAAATGGTCGGAATATACAACTAAAAGCTTTTCGTATAAATATATTCCAGGTAAGCATATGTTTGTTAATACTTCTGAGAATAACGTAATAGAAGCTATAAAAGAATTTGTTGGCTTAGATGAAAGTTTATAAGATTGAACTTTTAACGAAAGATGACTTTTATAAGTTTGGAAAATTAGATGAAAGATTCTATTTTTATGACGTCATGTTAGTTGTGGCTAACACAAATGAAATTAAAATTAGAGATCTTGAGAGATGGCTAAGTAAGAGCGAAATAAAAAGATCGAAATCTTACGTATCTGAAATTGCAAAGATAAATTTTGTGATATCCAGAGTCATTGTAAACATCGCCTTTAAAGAAATTCTTAAAGCCGACATTGAAAATCTTAACTTTCAAAGAGACAGTAACAACAAGCCTTTCATAGAAAATCCGCAAGGGATTAAATTTAATATATCTCATACAGATGGATGTGTGATAGCGGGATTTTCAAAAAGAGAAATAGGTGTAGATGTAGAAAAAATCAATAAAAGATTTAGCTTTCAAGATATTTTAAAAGAGTGTTTTGTAGAAAAAGAAATAAATCTAATTAGAAATAAACATACACTGTTTTTTAAGTATTGGACTGCAAAAGAAGCATACTTAAAATGGGAAGGCAGCGGTCTATTAAGAGACCCAAAAGAAATAGAAATACTTTATGTGGATGAGAGTTTGATAAAAATCAGAGATAAAAACATGAAAAAAGCAAAGACATTAAAACCTATTAAATTATCTAAAAATTATGTAGGTGCACTTTGCATATCGGAGGAAATATGAATATAGAGTTAAAAGAAAAATTAGAAAAATTCTATGATGAAAATGTTTGGGAGCATAGGACACTGGGCGAATTTATAAGTGACTGTGCAAAAAAATATGGAGATAAAATAGCTGTTATAGATGATGGAAAGAAATATTCATACAAAGATCTGGAGGCAGATTCCATTAAATATGCAAACGGACTTTTGAAGGCGGGCTTTAAGCCTGGAGATAAAATCGTTTTGCAACTTCCTAATTGTTATGAATTTATAGTGATAGCTTTTGCTATGTTCAAAGTTGGAATTATTCCTGCGTTAAGTTTACCGGCTCATAGAGAAAATGAAATAAAGGGAATTATTGAAAAATCAGAGGCGAAAGCTTACATATCGAAGGATAAGTATTTAGGGTTTTCTTATGCGGACATGATTCGTGACATAAAAAGAGAATTACATCATAGCATTGAGGTTTATATTCTTGGTGATAGTCAAGAGTATAAAAATTTTTCAGATCTTGTTGATAATGATTATAATTACAAATTGCCTGAAGTAGATTATAAAAACATTGGTCTACTACTATTATCTGGTGGCACAACAGGAATTCCGAAGTTAATTCCAAGAAGACATTGCGATTATATTTATGTTGCAAAACGCACGGCGCTAAAATGCAAGATGGATGAACAAAGCATTTATTTAGCAGCTCTTCCTATAGCTCATAACTTTCCTTTATGCTGTCCTGGTATTTTAGGAACATTTTCAGTGGGCGGAAAGGTTGTTTTATGTAGAGTAACAAGTCCAGATGAGATTCTCCCCCTCATAGAAGAAGAAAAAGTGACCATAACAGGCTTAGTGCCTGCTGTAGCGAATATTTGTCTGGAATTTTTAAAAGATGGTGATTACGATATATCCTCATTAGAAATCTTACAAATAGGCGGATCGGTATTGGAAGCCTCACTTGCAGAAAAAATTGAAAAAGAATTTAAGGCAAAATTGCAACAGATTTTTGGCATTGCTGAAGGGTTGATATTGGTCACAGACATACAAGACAATTACGATATTAGAATGCATACCCAAGGCAAACCAATAAGTAAATACGACGACATAAGAATTGTTGAAGAAAATGGCGATGATGCACTAAATGAAGACTTTGGCGAACTTATTGTACGAGGACCATACACGATTTATGGATATTATAATTTACCTGAAATCAACAAGAATTGCATGACGGCAGATTGCTATTTCAGAACAGGGGATAAGGCTAGAAGGCTTAAAGATGGGAATTATCAAATAGTCGGTAGAATTAAAGAAACAATAAACAGAGCTGGCGAGAAGATAACACCGCTAGAGCTTGAAGATATTCTCCTTACTCATAAAGACATAGATGGCGTCCAAGTAGTGGGAATTCCTGATGAATTTTTAGGAGAAGCCATAGCAGTTTTTGTCTTAAAGACGAATGAAAAAGAATTAAAACTTGATGAAATCAGACACTTTTTATCTGACAAAAACTTAGCAGAATTTAAATTGCCGGACAGTGTCAGGTATATTGATGATTGGCCATTAACAGCCTTAGGTAAAATAGACAGAAATAAGTTAAGAGAAATGATATGAGAGGAGTTTGAAGTGGAGTCTAATACAATAAAAGGAAAAGCAAAAATAATAATAGAGAGATGGTTAAGTGATATTATTGATGGCTCTAAAATTGACGCTTCTGATAATTTAATCGAAAAAGGACTAAGCTCTATTCAAATAATGCAACTTTCGGGAAAGTTAAAGAAAAATGGAATCATTGTACCCTTTGCTAAATTGATTGAGAACCCATCTAAGGAAAAATGGTTTTCACTGGTAGATACTGCAAAAATCAAAGAAGTTAATCAGGTTAAAAAAGATAGCAAGAAGATTAGTGAAGCATTTCCTCTTACTGATGTTCAGTATTCTTACTTTATAGGAAGAGAAGACGATCAAACCCTAGGGGGTATAGGTTGCCACGCCTATTTAGAGATAGATGGGGAAGGTATAAATCCCGATAGGTTAAATAAAGCTTGGAACATTTTGCAATACAGGCACCCAATGCTTAGAGCTAGATTTATAGACGATGGAAATCAAGAAATTTTAGAAGAACCATATAGTGATAGCATAGAAATTTTTAACTTGTCAGAAAAAGATAAAAAAGAAGTAGAAGTTCAACTCAAAAACATAAGAAATAATATATCTCACAGAAAACTAAAAGTCAAAGAAGGGCAGGTTGCTGATATCAAACTGGCTTTACTCCCTAGTGGTAAACATAGGATATTCTTTGATATAGATTTACTTGTTGCTGATGTAATGAGTATGAGTATTTTGCTTAGAGAATTATCTGAGATTTATGCTGGATTTGAAGAAGAAAAGGCAAGCAAATACACTTTCGCTGATTATATTTATAGTTTAGAAAGTACAGCTGAAGATGACACTAAGGATAAAGAGTTTTGGGAAGCTAAAATTAATTCCTTTGAAATAGAGAGACCAAATCTTCCTATCAAAACACAACCTGAACAAATTAAAGAAACAAGATTTACAAGAAGAAAAAGAATTATTGATAGAGAAGATTGGAAGAAAATTAAAGAAATAGCAGCCACATATAAAACCACTCCATCAATGGTACTTTTAACCTGTTACACATTAGTCTTAGAAAGATGGTGTAATCAAGATAAATTTTTTATAAACATTCCTCTATTCAATAGAGATCTTGAAAATGAAAACCTTAAAAACATGGTTGCGGATTTCACAACATTATTATTGGTTGAGCATGAAACATTAAAGGATGATTCTTTCATAGAAACATTAAAAAGAACTAACAAAACATTTTTAGAAAATGCTTCCCATAGTTTATATAATGGCGTTCAGGTTCAAAGAGATATATCAAAAATCCAAGGATCAAGTGCCAATGTGGCACCTGTTGTTTTTGCGTGCAATATTGACTATCCCCTTGAAACAGAAATATTGAGAAACAATTTAGGCAGGATAGAGTACATGATTTCTCAAACGCCGGGAGTATGGCTGGATTTTCAAAGCTACATAAATGATGGTAATTTGATTCTTTGTTGGGATTCAGTAGATGAGCTTTTCCCAGAAGGAGTACTTGATGATATGTTTGAGTCATTGAATGCTCTTCTGAAATCTTTAACAGATGAATCAAGTTGGAGCAATAAGGTAGATGTACTTCCTGATAATCAGAAAAAAATAAGAAAGCAGGATGTAGAAGGCATTTTACCTCTAAAGTTTCCTGATGAAACTCTATATGACGGTTTTGTAAAAAATGTAAATAGAAATCCTGATAAAGTCGCTGTTATAGATTCTGAAACCGGAGAGGAGCTAACATACAAACATCTTTACGAGATGTCTTTAAAAATAGCGCATTATTTGATTAAAAATGGAGTAAAAAAAGGGGACTATATAGGAATAACACTTCCAAGGGGAAGCAGACAAATTGTAGCTATATTTGGGATTCTTTTTGCTGGGGCGGCTTATGTCCCTATTGGAATTACACAGCCAAACGAAAGAAGAAGTAAAATCTACTCTCAAATTGGAATTAAACATATTATTAGTGATTTAAGAACTAGCGAAGAATGCTCCTTAAAAGAAGAAGACGTAACAGTTTTAGATTTTGACCAAGGAATATCTAATGAAGGAATGTTAGAAAAGATAGTAACTATAAGTCCTTATGATAGTGCTTATATTATCATGACATCAGGAACGACAGGAGTCCCTAAAGGTGTTGAGATAATGCACACCAGTGCCATAAATACATGTGTAGATTTGAATGAAAAATATAAAATAAATGACAAAGATACAGTGCTTATGGTATCAGCCATTGATTTCGATCTTTCAGTTTATGACATTTTCGGCATACTCCATGCAGGTGGCACTATAGTAACAACAAGTGAAGATAATTATAGAAATCCAGATGAATGGATAAAATTGATTGATGCATACAAGGTGACAATATGGGATTCTGTTCCTATACTATTTGACATGCTCGTAACTATGGCAGAAGGCAAAAATATGAACTTGCCATTTAGAGTTGTTATGCTTTCAGGCGATTGGATCACCATAAATCTACCTGAAAGATTTTACAAAATAAGTGAGTATAAAAATTCTTTTGTTGTGGCCATGGGTGGTGCAACAGAAGCCTCTATTTGGTCAAATCACCTAGATGTTCCAAGAATAATTCCTAAAGAATGGATTTCCATACCATACGGGAAGTCACTTAAAAATCAAGTTTATCGAGTAGTAGATGAGATAGGCAGAATTTGCCCCAACTATGTGAAAGGTGAACTCTTAATTGGCGGAGTTGGAGTAGCTAAATGCTACCATGGCGATGAAGAGCTAACTAAGAAAAAATATTTTGAAGAAGACGGGATTAGATGGTATAGAACTGGAGATAATGGAAGAACTTGGAACGATGGTACAATTGAATTTTTAGGCAGAAAAGACACTCAAGTCAAGATTAAAGGGCATCGTATAGAATTAGGAGAAATTGAGGATGCTATTAGAAAATATGATGGGGTCGACAAGGTAATTGTTGATTTTGTTGAAAGAGGCTGGAGTAAGCATCTAGTCGCTTTTGTAAAAAGTGATTTAAGTGCATATGAGGCAGTTGGTTATTCGAATCTTATAAACAATGATTTCTCTTTCATAGTAAAGCCGGAAACATCTTTAATAAATAAGACAGAACTACAAAACAAGGAAATAGACAAAATTGTCGTTAAGACTGTTATAGACATTTTCAGAGAATATGATGTTGATTTCTCAAAGGGAAGTTATTCCATTGAGGAAATATGTCGAATAATAGATTGCTCAGACTCAAACAAGGTTGTAATCGAAAAATGGATTAGAGAACTTGAAAAACTCAATTATTTAATAAGCAGCAATGGAAGATACAAAAAGAACGAATCTGTTTCGGAATTGACTGTAAACTCAGAGTATGCACGAGCAATTGAACGATTTGCAAAGGAGTTAGAACCTGAGCTTTTGGATATTTTAAAAGGCAAAAAAGACCCTATAGAGGTTTTCTATAGAGAAGATGATAAGTTTTCTTTATCAAAACTAGTTAGAAACCTTACAGGTTACGAGGAGTCCATAAAAAGCATAATAAAAACTTTAAAAAATTATATAGAGAAGAATTCGAATAAGAAATTAAGAGTTTTAGAATATTCCACAAGGAACGAGGAAATAACAGAGGAATTGTTTAATGAGTGCAAAGATTTTATTGATGAATATGTTTATGTTGATAATTCCATCTATTTTGAAAAAGAGCTCTTGAGTCTTAAAGAAAATAGTAAATTCAAGCACGTAACCTTTAAAGGTGATCTAAAAGAAGCTTTAGAAAATGACTATTTTGATATTGTAATAGCATTAAACTCAATCCACAGAAGTGATAATCCTCAGAAAAAATTAAAAGCTTTAGTTGGTTTATTAAAGCCCAATGGATTACTATTTGGCAATGAAATTAATCAATTGAATCTACTGCCTTTAATTACAGCGAATATCTTAGAAAAAAACTTTGAAACTGACAAAGAAGTTAATATAAAGGTTAATAATAGCGAAGTTTTATATCAAAGTGCTACAAAAGACTTAGCTGAAACAAATTTTAACACATTTTTCATTAGAAAATTGCAAAGCAGTGTTGTTTCTTTTGATAATCTTAGAGATTATTTGCTTAAAGAAGTTCCAAGCTATATGGTCCCAACTCATTTTTACCATGTAGATGAAATTCCATTAAATAAAAACGGTAAAGCAGATAGAAAAAGATTGAAAAAGAATTTATATAAAGATCAAGAAAGCTTGAAGACAAGAACAGAAGCAAAAACACAAGCCAGAAGCGATAGAGAGGAATTGCTTTTAAATATATGGAAAGAATCTTTAAACAAAGAAGACATAGGCATAAATGATAATTATTTCTCTTTAGGAGGAGATTCCTTAGTAGCAACAACTATCGTTGGAAAAGTTAGAAATAAACTTGGAATAGAAATCTCCATTAAAGATATTTTTGAAAACTCATCTGTAGTTTCTCTATCAAAATATATTGATGAAAATAAAACAGATGGAAACGGTAACAATTTTCAAAGTATAGTTCCAGACAAAGAAAATTTATATAAACCATTTCCGTTAACGGATGTACAAATGGCTTATTGGATTGGAAGGCAAGGTGTATTTGATTTAGGCAATGTATCGACTCATTGTTATTTCGAGTTCAATTGTCTTGATTTAAATATCAAAAAACTCCAAAAGTCATTAAATGAATCCATTGTATATAATCCTGCTTTAAGAACAATAATATTAAAGAGTGGGGAACAGCAAATTTTAAAGGAAACACCATATGTTTTAGTAGACGTAAATGATGTAAGTGAGTTAAGAAATAAGGATCGAGAAGATGCTCTGCTTAAAATAAGAGAAAATTTGTCACATAGAGTTATAGACTTGAGCGTGTTTCCAACGATTGACTTCAAAGTGGCCAAGCTGACGGAGAATGAATTTAGAGTATTTATAGGCATTGACAATACAATACTTGATGGATGGAGCATGTTTGAATTCTTAAGAGAAATTAAGCTTAGATATGAAGGAAGATTTATCGAAGAGAAGATAGAGATTACTTTCAGAGATTATGTCTTAAATAAAAAGCAAGAAAACAAAAGGAATTATGAAGAAGACAAAGCGTACTGGTTAAATAGACTAGACTCATTTCCTCATGTTCCAAACCTTTCTTTTATGAACAAAGAAAATAGTAATATTGTTCAAAAGTTCAATAGAAAAGAAGCGGTAATTGAAGAAGAAGTTTGGTCAGATGTTAAAAGTATTGCAATAAAGAATGATTTAACACCAACCTCATTACTTCTTACTTTATTCTCACTTATCTTAAATAAGTATAGTGATGATGAAAAATTTGCAATTAATGTGACTCAATTCATGAAGGAGGAGATTCATCCACAAATTCATAAGATAATGGGTGATTTTACAGAATTAAATTTACTTGAGGTGCAGCTGGATAAAAAGAATACTATTATCGAGAATGCAAAGAAATTACAAAATCAACTCATTTCTGATAGGGAACATTCTTCATATAGCTCTTTAGAATTTTTAAGAGAGTTACGAAATGATAAACAACTAGACATTGTTGCTCCAATAGTATTTACAAGCGGATTAGGAATAATGGGAAATGAAAGCAAAGAATTTTTAGCCACTTACAATTACGGAATAAGCCAGACTCCACAAATATGGCTAGATCATCAGGTTTTAGAAATTGATGGAAAGCTATTATTAGTTTGGGATTATGTAAAGGAACTTTTTGATAGGGCACAATTGAACAATTGTTTTGTGGATTATGTAAATATGGTTAAAGAGTTTTCTATTAATAAAGAAAAGCAAATTAAAGATTTTACTAAATTGAATGGAAACATACAATTAAACAACGAGCGTAAAAATGACAAGAATGAGAAAAGGACTGAATTCGGACACATAGAAGAAAACTCTAATGAGAAGATAGATACAGATAAAACAAACGATAAACATTCTTATAACGCCGAACTGGAGGAAGAAATAAAAGATTTATGGAGAGAGGTTTTAGAATTAGAAGAGATAGGGATAGAAGATAACTTTTTCTCTTTAGGTGGAAACTCTCTAAATATGATTCAGCTATCAAACAAAATGTTAGAGAAATATAATTATCAGCTTGACTTTAGTGAATTCTTAGAAAATTCAACGGTATACTATACTTTATTAAAAGTTGATGAATATTTAAGGAAAATATAAAGAAGGAGAAGGCATGAGACTAAAAGTAATAGTGTGTGGAACTACATTTGGACAATCTTATATGAGAGCAATAAGTATGAGTGATAGCCTTGAACTGGTTGGTATATATGCAAAAGGAAGCAAACGCTCTATGGATTGTTCAAAAATTTATAATGTGCCTTTATTTTCCGATTTGGATACTATTCCTGATAGTGTTGATATTGCGTTTGTGATAATTAAATCTGGAGTTCTTGGGGGAGAAGGCACGGAGATATCTAAGCACCTTTTAAAAAAAGGAATAAATGTAATGCAGGAACATCCTATCAACCATAGTGAAATTTCCGAATGTTTCAAAATAGCTAGAGAAAATAATGTTTTTTACAAAGTTGGAAACTTATATCCTTATTTAGAAAATGTTCAAATTTTTTGCAATGCAAGTCGATATCTGAGTTCTCACGATGCATTTCAATATGGAAGTGTTATGTCATCTTCACAAGGATTATATGGGCTTTCGTCTATACTAATCAAATCACTTAACAACCCCCGTAGTTATATGATAAATAAGAGCGAAACAGTTCAGAGATATCCCTTTAGCAATATAAGAATTTCTAATGGACAATCAGACGTTTTTTTACAAATTCACAATGAAATCTCAGACAAGGATGGCAACAATCACATGCATTTACTACACAGGATCATATATTTCTTTAATTCTGGAAGATTAGAACTTAATGATACCTTTGGTTCGGTTATTTGGAGAAGCAGGATGAATGTTTCAGATGCTTCTGCATATAGAAACGAAAATAATCGAAGTGACACATCGAGTTTGATGGAATGTATTCTAGCTGATGAAAATGAAGAAACGTACTCGGGGTTACTAGAAAAAAAATTTCCTTCTTCAATAAAAATGCAAATAGATAATTTTATTGAAGAAATAAGAAATAAAAACATGAATGGAATAGAATTGCAAAGAGAACTATTAATTTCAAAAAAATGGAGCGATATAACTCATGAAATAAGCTTTCCTAGATTGACTAAATTTCATGAAAATTATAATGATTATACTAGAGGTTTGAAAGCTTTGAGGAATACAAATGAAAAATGTTAAAAACTTTAATAGCTTAAAAGTATTTGAATATCTAAAAAGTTTAAAATCAAAAGGTATTTATCTGTATGTGGAAGAAGGAATTCTTAAATATAAGGCGAAAAACAATGTACTGTTAAAAGAAATCTTAAATGATATAAAAAGCAACAAGGAAGATATTACAAAATTCCTTATGCTTGCAAAAGACAACTATGTAGACTTAAGTTCGCTTCAATTGGCATATATGGCAGGGCAGTCAAAAACTCAAGTGTTAAATAAAGTGAACGCACACTACTATATAGAATACTCAAAAGAGAATATAGATGTATCAAAATTAGAGAATGCGCTAAATATTTTAATAAGGGAAAATGATGCATTGAGAATGATAATTTTATCATCTGGGCATGGATTAATAATAGATGAGATGCCTAGATATAGAATTCAAACATATAATTTAGTTAATGGGACTGATAGATTATCTACTAGAGAAAATTTATCCCACAAACGTTATTTTTATGATTCTTGGCCAATGTTTACTATTGTAGTTGGCAAAAGCGATAAGTTTGAAGATGTTTTTCATTTTAGCTTTGATTGCTCTATATTGGATGCTTGGTGTGCAGGCAAAATGGTGAATAATCTTTTTAAAATTTATTCAGGGCAAAAACCAAAACAAACAGAATATACTTACAAAGATTATACCTATGATCTTAAGAGCTACAAAGAAAAGAATAAAAAAATAATTCAAAAAGCTGAACAGTATTGGGAAAATCGAATTTTAGCTATCAGCGACAGTCCCGAATTAAAATACAATAAAAGTTTTAATGAATTGCAGACGACCACCTTTAGTAGACAAGAATTTTCTTTTGAAAAAGGCGTTGTAAAAGCATTAGAAAAATATTCAAAATTACATAAAGTTACTTTAACATCTATTGTAATGACCATATATATGATTACACTATCGAATATTAGCTCAAGAAAAAACATATCCATAAATATTACGGTTTTTGGGAAACTGCCTTTAAACAAAAATGTTGATGAAATTCTCGGGGAATTTACAAATAATGGATTAATAGAATATAAAGATGAGAATGATGATTTTGTAGAAGCTGTAAAAAGTACTCAGAAACAAATATTTAAATTGTTAGAATTTAGAGCTTATGATGGTGTAAATATATTGAACAAAGCGAAAATATCAAGTTTAGGAAAACAAAGATATTTTCCTATCGTTATGACTTGTATGATTGGTGAAAATTATAATTCTGTAATAAATGGATTTAAGGAAGAATATTCCTTAAGTCAAACACCACAAGTTGCGTTAGATCATCACGTAAGAATAATTGATGGAACCATGAAAATAACGTTTGATTATATCGAGGAGTTGTTTAACAAGAATCAAATACAAGAATTGATATATGCATACAAAGAAAAGATTGATTCTATATGCAAAGGAAATATGGGAGGTAGCAAAGATAATGAGTGAATTAGTCGAAAATAATAAACTGGATATCAAAAAGTTTAGGGAAAAAGTTCTCATCGCAACGAATATCGAAAATGATAGAAAACATTTTTTAAAAACAAAAGTTGTCAATAAAGTTAATGAAAAAGAAATAAAAAAAAGAACATATACAGTAAAAAAAATTATAAAAAAGATTTTAGCAGAAATAGATAATGGAAATATAAGCGTCGATAAAGAAAATATGCATATAATCACATACTGGAGAAACTACACAAAAAATTTTAGCGAAGATGCGATGCTGAACAAACAAACAGATGATGATTTATTCAACTTATTAAACGACAAAAAAGAGTTATTTATTTATGCATTAGAAAAAAGGGAAAATAAGAATTATTTATTAATGGATAAAAAAATCTCCCCTGAAATATTAAGCTTTAGGGATGAAGATGTTTGCAAGTCTTATAGGAATATAATACTTAATATCAAAAATTATACAAGTGGTGATTTTATAAGCGTTGGTATAGTAAATCCAGGACAAGGCTTATTTTTGAATCACCTATTAAAAAACATACAAAACATAAAGGAGGTAGACTTAATAGGACAAACAACTCTATCTATTAAAGATCTAAGAAAAGAATATAACAATATAAAGTTTACAAAATGGAAGATGGATGAAAATTATATACTAGGAGAGTATGTGGGAAAATTCAACTACTTATTTATGCCAAATGTTGTCCATCATTTTAAAAACATTCAAAAAGAGTTAGAGCTTTTAAGTATGACTTTAAAGAAAAGCGGGATGCTATATTTAACAGATTTTGTAGACGTTGATCCAGTGTCAAGATTAGTAGCTATATTTTTTGAAGATAAAAAGGCAAGTATAAATGATGATAAGAAAAATGGATTCTTCTATAAGAATGATTACCTTGAAAAAGTAATCAACTCTTTAGTTACAAAACCACATGACTCGTATATTATTCGACGTGGGAACGTATTTGAGGCTTGCCTTATGAATAATCTTAATTACAAAGACGAGATAGATTTATTTGCAAAAGAAAATGAAATATCTAAGTGTAATATCAAACTTATCTATGATAAGGAAAATACTCTAACAAAAGAAAATATAGAAAAACTCAATGATGGTTTAGATATATTAAAACATGAGTATGGCATGGGAACAGATTCAAAGACTGCAAACATTCAAAAATTGACAAATTTATGGAAAAAGAATTTAGGAATTGACGATGAAAATTTTGGGAAGTCTAACTATTTCGAACTTGGCGGAGATAGCTTATTAGCTACTAAACTAGTTGTGGCTATTAATAAGGAATTTCACTGCGAATTGTCGCTTACTGATATTTTTTCCAATGCATATTTTCAAGAGATGTTGAAGTTAATAGAAGACAAAAAGGATAATTTATCTATCATAGAAGGTGAAATATGATTGGTATTGTTGGTGCAAATGGAGAAATAGGAAATCTATGTATTAAGTTTTTAAAAGATTACGGGATAAATAATATAAAGGCAGGCATAAGAAATAGAAATTTATTAGAAGAAAATTCTAATTTTAGTTACGATTACATAGATTTATCAAATAAAGAATCATGTATTTCTTTTGCTAAAAACTGTGATTGTGTTATAAATTGTGCCACAGCTAATAAAGAAGGAATTAAAAATTTAGTAGAAGCAGTTGAACTTGGCAAAACCAAGCTGGTTGATCTGACGTATTATAGGAATATTGAATTGCCAAAAGTTAAAAATTCATTAATTTGTCATGGCGTTGGAGTTTCTCCTGGTTTAACTGAATCTCTTCCAAAAATAATTACGAAGCATTTTGATGAAGTAGAGTCTCTGAACTTATATTACGTTACAATAGATAAATTCACCTATTCGTCTGCAAAGTCATATTTGGAATATTTGGATAGCTCGAATATCTATCCAATGACAGAGATAAATGACTGGAAACTTCAGGCGACTTCCTATAACGGTGAAGCTATTAGTTTGAAAAACCTGTCAGTGAAACTAAAACAAATCCCTTATATGGACAACAGATCTATTTCTATTTGTAGAAATTTAGGGATAAAAAATGCTAAGTTTAATATATGTATGCCTGACGGAGAAACATATAAGCTGTTAATGAACCCAAATTTTCGTAAATTTGACAAATCTGAAAAAATTCGCAAATTGATTATAGCTTCCAGACTTGATGTACAGATCTTTGATTCCTACTGTGCCATGTTAGTTGAATCCAAAGGGCAATTAAGAAACAATGAGGTATTTCATAGATTTTTAATTGAAGAAAAATCATCTGCGAACTTAACGGCAATTATTTCAGTTGCTGTTGCAGTAAAAATATTGAAAAATACATACGACGTAGGTATATATGAAATGGCAAACTTGGAATATAGTAGTAAATTTTTAAGCTTAATTTTAGATATAGACAAAAAAGCAAATATTATTTTGGAAAATGGAGAAAATACTTTGTTCAAGAATTCAATTGGTGGGGAAATATAAATGAAAAGATTAAATGTCATAGTATGCGGTTCTACTTTTGGCGAATACTATGTTCGAGCCATACAAAAAAATACAGATAAATTTAACCTAACAGGTTTATTGGCAAAAGGTAGCGCAAGATCTCATCGTTTATCCGAAAAATATAACATACCTTTGTACTCTAATATTGAATCGCTTCCAAAAGACACTGATGTTGCATGTGTAATAATTCGATCAGAAGGTGCTGGAGGTCAAGGGACACTAATATGTAACAAATTAATACAGAGAGGGATACATGTTATTCAAGAACAGCCGACTCATAGTATATATTTAAAAGAAAGTTACAGACTAGCAAGAATTAACGATGTAATATATATGACTTCTAATTTATATAATCATTTGCCAGCGATAGAAACATTTAAATTATATAATGAAAAATTAAAATCACTTTCAAAACTTGAGTACGTGAATTTATCTTTTTCAACTCAAGTTTCATATACGGTTTTTGATATCATTTCTAAGTTAGGGATGCATGGAAAATTATCTTTGAATAAAAAAGTTATAAAAAATGAAGGTCCATTTGACATAATCAGCGTCAGACTTGATGAATTACCCATTTTAATAGAATTCAATAATAGAATAAACCCCAACCATTCAGACAAGAACATGTCTATTATGTATAACTTTAGGTTTTATTATGAAGACGGAATATTATCTTTAGAGGATATATTTGGTCCCGTTACGTGGCGACCCAGAAAATATATAGAATCAAGGGATAGTGTTTCAGAAGTTGAAAATCAATTACCTTTCCAGATAATTTATTCTAACGATTTAAATATGGAAGAATGTTTTGAGGAAACCTGGACTACTGCAATCTTAAAAGAATTAGAAGAAATGTATCATTACATTGCACAAGGTTGCATAAATCAACAAAGAGCTAATGGAGAAATAGCTGCAGCTATAAACTGGGAAACCTTATCCGAATTCGCTGGTTATGCCGAATTAGTTAACACATATAGAGAATGCGAAGTAATACTAGATACTTTCAGAAATAATGTAAGGAGAATAAAATGCAAAAAACTAAAAAACTGGTAAATCATTGTAGAACAAATGGTATTGAACTGTATGTCGTAAATAAAAAATTAAGATATAAATCATTAAAAGGTAAAATAACTAAAGAATTATTAAATGAATTAAAAGAACATAAAAATGAAATTATAGAATATTTAGAGCAAGAAAAAGAGAGTGATGGGAAAATAGATATTAACATGTCTTTTCCGCTAACTCCAGTACAATCAGCTTACGTATTAGGAAGAAGTGATTCGTATTCTCTAGGAGGTGTATCTTGTCACATCTACCAGGAATTTATTTATGAAAAGTTGGATGTTAATAGAGTAGAAAAAATATGGAATAAAATAATAAATAAAAACCCCATGCTTAGAGCTGTAGTAAACCCAAACTCCACTCAAAAAGTTATTGAAAAAACTCCGAGGTATAGAGTTATGGAAGGGAAAAGAAAAACCCTAAGAAATAAACTAGAAAACAAACATTATATACTGGGTGAATGGCCGATGTTTGATATAGGTATATCTCAGGAAAGAAAATACAGCGTTTTGCATTTTTCAATGGATTTTTTAATAGCTGATTGGCTGAGTATATGGAATTTATTAAAAGAGTTTGAGGATATGTACTTTAATTGCGAAGACATCCAAATAATGGATAACAGTAAATATACCTATGCGGACTATATAAAAAGTATCCAGATTAAGAGTAGAAGCAATAAATATTTCAAGGATAAAGAATTTTGGAAAAATCATAAAAATGAAATAAAAGCAGCTCCGCATTTGCCTTTACTTGAGGAAAAATCAGATACTGATGATTTTATCAGGCATTCATTGTTGCTGAGGAGAGAAGATTGGGAGTTTTTTAATAAAACTTCACGAGAAAATGGTTTAACACCTACAGCCGCTATACTATCTATCTACAACGAAACCTTAAAAAGATTTAGCATTAATAAAGATTTTAGCATTATTCTTACTACATTTAACTTAGAAGAAAGAAAAAAGTTTGGGAACATAGTAGGAGATTTTACCAACACATCAATTATATCAACAACCTCAACGAACTGCCCATTTAAAGACGCAACACAAAGCATTAATAAACAAATATTTAGAAACTTGGATTACAGTAGTTATTCTGGAGTTGAAGTTTTAAGAGACTTATCAAAAAGTATTGGCAGTAAGGAGTTTTTATTACCTTTTGTATTTACTAGCGCAATTGGATTAAACAATAGAGACATGATTGGAAAGTATGATTACGGAATTTCTCAAACGCCTCAAGTACTGATAGATTGTCAAACAATTGATACACCAGAAGGTCTTAGAATTAATTGGGATGTTAGAAAAAACAAATTAAGCGAGATGTTAGTAAAAGACATGTTTAATTATTTTGAAAAAAATTTAATTAAATTGTCACAAAAAACCTCTGAATGGAATAAAAATACAGGGCATTACCTTTCTCCATTAGAAATTAATTATTTATATGGTGCTGAGAATTTAAATAAATATTCGCCAATTAAATTGTTGGACAAAATAGAACATTCAACCGTTTTGCATTGTAGTGATTACTCATATATTCGAAATTGTACAATGAGAGATGAACTATGCCTTGGTATAATGCTAAAAACGCTGATAAATTTAGGGGTTTTTAAGGAAACAGAAAAGAATAAATATAAACTAGCGGAGCAGTATAACCAAAGAGATGATCAAAAATACAGCTGGGTAATACATAGGTGGATTGATCAATTAAATGTTATGGGGATTATCGAAAAAAATTCATTGAGTAAAGAGTATGAGGCGGAACTAGAACACGATGAGCATTTTTATATTATAACATGGGAAAGATTATTTTCTCGATGGGTTGAAACACATGGAGATTTAAATGTACTTAAATATATAAAATCAAATTTAGAGAATTTAGAAAAAATAATAAAAGGCGAAATAGATCCAATTAGCTTATTATACCCTAATGGGTCTACTGTTTACACAAAAGCATTATACGAAAATAGTTATAGTGCATCTGTTATAAATGATTGTATTTCTAGCGTTGTTGAAAAAATTATAAAAGAAAAAAGACAAAATAAAATAAGAATATTAGAGATAGGAGCTGGAACAGGGGCTACAACTAAAGAAATTCTAAAGAAACTAGAAAATGTAAATTATGAATACTTTTTTACGGATTCACAGAAATATTTTTTTCCAGAAGCAAAAAAAACTTATAGAAACAACAAAAACATTAAAATCAAAAAATTAAACATAGACTTATCTCCTGTTGATCAAGGATTTGATGAAAAATATTTTGATATTATCATAGCTGCTTACGTATTAGACAACACTAAGGATGTACCTAAAACTTTGGAACATATTTCAGAAATAATAGCTCCAGATGGTTATTTGTTGTTCTCAGAGCCTTCAAGAAATGAGCCGTGGTTAATGGCATCCCAAGCTTTATTAATGGAGGAACCCCTAGATGAATATAGAAATGATTGTTTTTTCCTAACTGTTGAACAATGGGTCAGAATGTTAAATAGCATGGATGGGAAGTACCAGACAAAGATTTTTCCTGAAGATAGCGTAATTAGAGAAAGACTTAGTGCTACATTATTTGTAAAAAAGATATCAAATATGAACAGTATACGCTCATCATATAGAGATTCTAATAATGAAAAAAGATCGGGAAAAAGTGATATCCAAGATGAGAACAACTTTGAAATACCAATGACATCTCTCGAATTAAAAATAAAAAATATTTGTAAAAATACATTTGATGTGAAAGAAATTAAAAAGAATACAAATTTTTATGATATTGGTGTAGATTCTTTAATGATGGCAAAATTTGTAACAGAATTGAAGGATGATATAATAACGGACTTACCTTTTGAGTATTTGTTACGAGAGTGTATAAAAAACCCTACTATTGATGGTGTAGCAGAAATTATTAAATCAGGTAATAATTTAGAAAATGTAGAAACCAATGAAAATGATTATTCAATTGTATCACAAAGGCTAATTGAATCAGATTGCAATACTAAAGATAAGGTTTTAAGAGTTTTAATAAATGGTGCGTTTGGAAATGTAAGTGATCTCGAAAAATTAGGAATCCAGCTCGTAAATCAAAACAAAGGGGATGTTTTAATTTTAGGTGTTTCAAACAAGGATTTATATTTAAGTACACAAAATGATAAACTAATTTCACGCCTCATTAGTCAATACTATGAGTGTATTGTACGTCAAGATTATAAAGACGTTCAATTGATAGGATATAGCTCAAGCGGAACAATGGCTATAGAAGTAGCGAGACGTTTGTTAGAATCAGGTATTAACATAAAGAATCTCTCTATTATAGAAGGTGGTATATTGCCCGACATAAAATATGATGAAATCATTTTAGAATTTATCTTTTTAAGAGCTTTTAATATTGATCTTGGTGACTTTGAAGTAAAAGATAGAAATGTTATTGATGGTTTAATTAAACAAAATGTAAATTATCTTTTAAACCTAGAAGTCAAGGACGTTATAAAAAATTTAAAGGATCAACAAGATGTAAGGATTTTAAAAGCCTTACAGAATAAAGAACAAGACGAAAGGTTTCATGAATATTTTAAATTAATTAAGGATAAACAAGAAAAACATATTACGGAAAAGTCTTTTTCAGAATTATATAAAATCTTCAAAAAATCTATTGAAATTCAGAAGTTTGTTCCTGATCCATACTTTGGAAATATTGATTATTATATAGCATCCGATAATATTGGAATATATAAACATTTTGAAAAACTAATGGGCAATCTTTCTGAGATAATAATAGGAGATATAAATAGATATGACATACCAGGGAACCACTATAGTTCAGTACAATCTCTAAACAATGCCAAGATTTTGGCAAAGAAATTAGAGATAAAAGTAATGTCCAAGCATTAATTACGTTGGAGGAATAACAATGAGAAAGAACTTAATCGTTTGTGGGTATTTACCAGAACATCATTACTTTTACAATTTAATCGAAACATCTAATAAAATAAATTTGGTAGGGATATTAGATTCGTATAATGAATTAGCCCTTAAAAATGCATATAATAATAATGTTTCATGCTTTAACAGCCTAGATGAAATATTGGAGAATTTTGGGAAAATAGATTTAGCATATATTCCAAAAGCTTCATTTATAGCTTCTGAAGATAACAGATTAAGCATCTCTTTATTAGAAAGGCAAATATCTGTTCTAGATGAGAATTCATGCAATTCAGAATTATTAATAGAGAATTTAAGAAAAGCAAATCAAAAAAATGAATTTTATTACGCTTATAGACACATAATTGATACTGTTTTTTTTAACAGAATGATTGGTATAATTAAAGATTTATCAAGAAAAATGGAAATTATTTTAATAGATGCCACTTTCGAACAGAAAAACTTAATTCTAATCTCAAGAATTATATGTGACTCTTTAAAAATAAATACAACTATAAAGGTAAAGAATAACGATGTTTATAGCTATTATTATTTGATAACAGGAGAAATAGGTTCGTATGATTATATATTTAAAATTTATAATATTGACAATCGAAGCATGTACAATAACCAAAAACATATTAATGCATTAACCTTAATAACCAACGAAGGATCCCTAACAATAGATTTAACATTCAAAAATATTTGTTGGCATGGAAATAATCTAAAACCATCAAAAACAATTTTAAAAAATCATGAAATAAGTGATTGCGAAAGCAAAGTTCTTGACAATTTTATAAGTAAAAGAATTATACAGAGGGATGTGCAAGCAATACTCAATGATGCTGTTAAAATAAAAGAGATAGATGGGCTATTAAGTGGAGGGGGTAAAAAAAATAATGCAAAACAATTAAAGGGAAAAATTAAAACAAGTGTTCACCTTAGCCTGTACAATCAAATTACTTCGAGTGATACAGGGAGTGCAATAGATAGGGACCTTAAGACTATTAAATCCAACATTTATAAAAAGTATTTATATTATAAAAATGATTTTCTAGATGACTATTTTCAATCAATGAATAATTATGTGGGAATGGAAATTATGCTATTTCTTAATTCTAAAAATATCTTCAACAAACCGTACAAGAAATATAATTGCAATGAAATTATGAACAAAGTTACTTCACGAAAAACTAAAAGGAATGAAAGTATTATAAAATTATGGCTTTCTCAATTATCTAACACAGGATTTATAAATTCTGATTATGACAATTATTATTGGGCATCAAATGTAGTTTTAAAAACCGAACGAGATAGGATATATGATCATTTGAGTTTTCTTTGGAATTGGAAATTGGGAAATCCTCTTTCTCTTAAATATTTAAAGAAAAATATTAAAGAAATGGACAAACTCTTTAACGGTGAAATTAATTGCAATGAGATATTGTTTCCTCAAGGGAAAATAGATTATGCTGAAGCATTATACAAGGAAAATACAATTTACAAGATGTTAAACGAACTACTTGCGTTAAAAGTAGCCGAATATATCTTGGGCAATTGTGAAGGAGATAGATTATCGGTATTAGAAGTAGGTGCAGGAATTGGAGCAACGACAAGCGCAATTTTCACTATGTTGGAAAAAATGAATTTACAAAGAAGATGCGAATATATATATTCGGATATATCGGATTTCTTTTTGCAAATCGGTAGAGAGAAATTCACAGGAGTAAGTGATATTAATTACAAAAAAATTGACTTAAATAATTATAGGCAATTAAAGATATTACCACAGGCAGACATAATCGTAGCTGCTGGAGTTTTAAATAATGTAAAGGATGTCGACATAACGCTGGAACTATTATACAAAAAGATAAAACCCAAAGGTTTGTTGCTTATTACAGAACCTGTTGGAAATCAAATTGAAATGCTTGTATCACAAGTATTCATGATGGAATCTATATTGAAAAATGATGAAGATGATAACAATTTGTTTGCAAGTGAAGTTTTATGGATAGAGAAACTAAAAAAAACAGGCTTTAACAACATAGAATCCTTTCCGAGCGATAGTCATAAATATAAAGAATTCGGCCAAAGGTTATTTGTTGCCGAGAAATAAGAAAATAAGAAAATAGGAATTAAAATGGAAAATAAAACTATAATTTTTGTATGCGGGGCTTTTCACGGCGAGTGGTGTTGGAATGAAAACTTTGTACCATTTTTCAAGAACAGAGGATATGAAATAAAAATTCATGTTCTTTCAGACGGTGCGAAAAATGTAGAAGAATCTATTGAAAAACTTAAAGAGATAACATCTAAAATCAAAGGTGAGTTTACGATAATATCTCATTCAATTGGGAATCTATTTGTCAATGAATATTTAATGAAAGGACATAGAAAACCAGCTTCTTTAGTAATCCTAAATCCGTATCCTGTGAATAAAAAATTTATAAATGCCGTAAGAATAGCTAAACGATTTTTTTGTCTAAAAAATAAAGAGCTATATTTTTCAAATACAAAGAAAGATGTAAACAAATATATAGATTTATTAAAAAAAGAAGAACCTTCAGGGATTAAATCTCTTACAGTATGTCACAAATATAATAAAAGCTGCGTTAGAGGAATACCAGTCTTGATTATAGGATCATTAAATGATAAGTGTATCCCATTAAACTCACTATTGGATACAATGAAACTTTATGATGGAAAATTAATAATTTATAGGAATGTTTGCCATGACAGCATGTTAGATTCTGAATGGGAATCTATAGCTGGAGATATAGCTGAATTTATATAATATCTAAAATTCCGAGCATTAATATTATAAAATTGAATTTAGTGTTTCATTAATCAGCAGCAATAGTTTTCAATAAATAAGTTGACTTTTTATTATTAGCTCTTCTCTATAGCCCCTCTATTGCTTCTTAAGATATATGGCTTATCAAACATTTGTGCATATACAGCTGGATAAATCATCATATAAATGATAGTCGTTGATGGTTCCTCAAGTTAGAATATTTGTTCAATATCTAGAGAAGAGTATTGATTATTTAGAAATTTATCTTTAACATATGCGTGAAGTATTGGATTCTCAAATTTTAAGTATTTTCTTCCATCTAGTATTTGGTGCTAGTATTTGGTGGCATTTATTATTTGTGCAAACAAGAAAATATTTGCAGGAGGCTTGCTTCTATTAAGGTCCCTTGAAAATGTTAATTTATTTCAGAACAATTTTGCGCAATTTAAATTGCTCAATAACCAATGTGTGATTTTTCGGGATAATTTTATGAACTTGCACAGTGGTAATTAATAACGCACACCCCTTATATATAAATAACCAATAACTTTTAAAAGGTTATAGCAGTAGGAGCATCAAAAACCTAGCATGGTAGTTTCTACAAGTCTATTATGATAATGGTTATTGACAAAAGAATTAGTCAGTGGTAACATTATGATAACAGCGTTATCTTTTTAGGGGGGAATGCAAGTGATGAATTTTGGAACACGTGAAAGAATATTAAGATGTGGGAAAGAGTTGTTTTTAGAAAAGGGATTCGAACAAGCCAGTCTGCGAGAGATATCAAAGATGGCTGGTGTTACTACGGGGGCTTTTTATCGAAATTTTAGTGACAAAGAGGAACTTTTTTCAGAATTAGTAGATCCGCTGGTAGAAGCTGTATTTACAAAGTATAAAGAATTTGAAGAGAAAAATTTTCAAAATTCAGGAGATAATCACGAGAACTTAAATTCAAAAGTGAATATAGAGGGAACGATAGAGGTCAGCCTTTTTCTTTTTGAAAATAAAGAGATTTTAGAACTGCTAATTAATTGTTCAGGTGAAACAAAGTATAGCAACTTCATAGAGCAATTAACCTTAATGCAAGATGAAAGTCAAAAAAAATAAAGAATAGAACAGGATCTAAAAATGTTATTGTTGAAAAAAGAGCGAGCATAGGAATTCATGCATTGAACCATGCAAGATTTTCTGCATTGATAGAAATAGTTTTACATTCTGATAGTGAAGAGGAGTTAATTATAAATTCAAAGCTGATTGCTATTTTCTTCGAAGAAGGTTGGAAAAAAATAAAGAGTTACTAAATGCTCTTTTTTACCCAGACGATAACGGCGTTATCAAATATATTAAATTAATTTAGGAATACGATAATGGGGAGGAAAATTATGGTGAAAATAAATCTTAGTGGATAAACAAAACTTAATAAATTAGAACAAGAAAAGAAAAACAAAAATATTAAATAAGGAGCGTTGTTATGAAATTAAAAGATATTGTTCAAATTGCAGTATTAACTGTTATAGGTTTTGCTATTGGAATGGTTGTTTCAATGTTCACTGGAACATTAGGTACGATCTCACTTTATGCTTCAGCGGGATTTGCAGCCTTTGTTGTTGGACCAGTTTTTGTAATTATGGCAAAAAGGGTTCGAAAGAAAGGCGCTGCTTTTCTTTTTTGGATAGTTTACGGATTGCTGTATGCTGCTATGGGTTACTGGATCATGATTCCAATTTGTCTGATCTCTGCGATTTTAT